>DASXVO010000071.1 GCA_036504215.1 Vicinamibacterales bacterium
CCGCCGATGCGGCGAACGTCAAGCCGGGTGCGACGGTCGTCGTGGTGGGCGATGGCGCGGTCGGGCTGCTCGGCGTGCTGTCCGCGAAGCAGATGGGCGCCGAGCGGATCATCGCAATGAGCCGTCACCAAGCAAGGCAAACGCTCGCGCGCGAGTTTGGCGCAACTGACATTGTGAGCGAGCGCGGAGACGAAGGCGTCGCGCGCATCAAAGAGCTGACGAAAGGCGTCGGCGCGGACTCCGCGCTCGAGTGTGTCGGTACGCAGGAGTCCATGGCACAGGCCATCCACGCGACGCGACCTGGCGGATCCATCAGCTACGTCGGGGTTCCTCACGGTGTGGAGCTCGCCGGCGCGGAGCTGTTCTACACGCACGTGCACTTGCACGGCGGTCCGGCGCCCGTGCGCCGCTACCTTCCCCAGCTGATTCAGCTGGTGCAGAACGGGACCATCAATCCCGGCAAAGTCTTCGATCTCGAGTTGCCGCTCGAGCAAGTAGCCGAAGGATATCGCGCCATGGACGAGCGCCGCGCCATCAAGACGCTATTGCGTCCATAGATTCGCCGTTCGCACCAGGCAGCGGAATCCCGAGGCACTGGAGCGGATGAGCGATTGCGAAATTGACGGGGAGAACATCGTGAGGAGGATTGCTGGGACGTTCACGTTCATGTGGTTGATCGCCGCCGCGCTGATGCCTGCGAAGGGCAGCGAGGCTGGCCAACCGGAACAGTCGCAAGGAGGGACGATGCAGATGACAGAGCCCAACAACCAAGGCAGAACGCTGTCGCCTGAAGACGTTCGCACGGTCGCACCTGCGCTCGAGACGTACACTCGGGAACGCCTGTACGGGGACGTGTGGAAGCGTCCCGGCCTGACGCCGCGTGACCGCAGCCTCATCACCATTGCCGCGCTGATTGCTCGCGATCAGGCGCCGGCACTGACCTACTACCTGAACCAGGCGATTGAGAACGGGGTCAAGCCACGCGAGATCTCGGAGACCATCACGCACCTGGCGTTCTACGCTGGCTGGGCCAATGCATTCGCGGCCGCTCGCGTTGCGAGAGATGTCTTCGCACAGCGCGGCATTGGCGTCGATCAGCTCCCCGCGGCGTCCGTGCAACTGCTGCCGCTCGACGAGGCCGCGGAGGCCGAACGCGCGAAGCGCGTCGGCGAGCAATTCGGCTCAGTCGCACCGGGGGTCGTGCAATACACCACAGACGTGCTGTTCAGGGATCTCTGGCGGCGTCCCGATCTGGCGCCTCGGGACCGGAGTCTCGTCACTGTGAGCGCCCTGATCGCGACGGGACAGGCCGCGCAGCTGCCCTATCACTTGAACAGGGCGATGGACTACGGACTTACGCGGCCGCAGGCCGCCGAGGTCCTGACGCACCTGGCGTTCTACACAGGCTGGCCCAGTGTCTTCTCGGCCTTGCCACTCGCGAAAGATGTTTTCGAAAAGCGCCCACGTTGAACGGCGTCGTCCGGAGGAACTCACCCATGCGTAGACGCGCAGAACCCACGGCCGTCGAGTGGTCGCCGAACGAGCGTCGGCAAATCGCAGACAGCAACGACCTCCACATCTCGCCGCTTCGGGAAGATGGTAAGACCTACGGCACGCCGACGTGGATTTGGTCCGTCGTCGTGGACGGCGCCTTGTACGTCCGAGGCTACAACGGTCAGCAGTCGCGTTGGTATCAGGCCGCCGTGCGGCAAGGAGCCGGTCGCATTCGCGCCGCAGGCATCACGAAAGAGGTCGTCTTCGAAGCGGTCGCCGGTTCGATCAACAACCGCGTCGACGAGGCGTACCGAGCGAAGTACGGCGGCAGTCCGTACTTGACGCCAATGATTGGCACACGCGCGCGATCGGCAACGGTGCGGGTGATGCCACGGGTGCGGCTCGGCACCTCCAACGAGCTCAACCTGCTACACTTCAGCCAGGCGGACGGGCAGGTTCCGCTTGACCACAGGAGGCCGTCATCGAGGAAGAGAGGAGAATCATGATCACGATTCGCAAGGCAGAGGACCGTGGCCACTTCGACCACGGCTGGTTGAACACGTACCACACGTTCTCGTTCGCCGATTACCACGACCCGGCGCACATGGGCTTCCGCGGCCTGCGGGTCATCAACGAAGACCGTGTGAGGCCCGGGGAGGGGTTCGGCACCCATCCGCACCGCGACATGGAGATCATCTCCTACGTGCTCGAAGGAGCGCTCCAGCACCGCGACTCGATGGGCAACGGCGGGGTCATCCGGCCTGACGACGTGCAGCGGATGAGCGCCGGGACCGGCGTCACGCACAGTGAGTTCAACGCGTCGAGCGAGGAGTTGGTGCACTTCCTCCAGATCTGGCTCCTCCCGACGTCACGTGGCATCACACCCGGCTACGAGCAGACAACGTTTTCCGATGCCGAGAAGAAAGGGAAGCTCAGGTTGATCGCGTCGCCGGACGGGCGGGATGGCAGCGTGACGATCCACGCGGACGCACTGCTGTACGCGGGGCGGTTCGACGGGAAGACCGGTGGGGAACTGCCGCTCGCCAAGGGCCGGTACGCGTGGGTCCAAGTGACTCGCGGGAAGGCCCGCGTCAACGGCCACGTTCTGAAAGCGGGCGATGGCGCCGCCCTGTCGGACGAGGCGCTCGTTCGGGTCGAAGGCATGGAAGCCAGCGAGGTCCTGGTCTTCGACCTCCCGTGAACGCTACCGAGACACCGAGAATCTGGGAGACAACGGTGTCGACCGGGTGCCGCCGCGCGAACTCCCGGAGTCAGTCCTCGTACGGGGCCTTGAAAGCCGCCGCCGGGCACGCGACATCACCAACGAAGCTCAGAGCACGCCGATTTGCCGCAGGAACCCCACCTGGTCGTAGAACAGGTTCTCTTCGACGATCTCGCCGTCCTTCCAGCGCGCGACGGTGCAGAACTCGAGCTCGAACGTCTTGCCCGTCGCCTCGTGCACCTTGCCGTCGAGCCCGGTCCACGGGCCGACCATCTTGCCCTTCCACCGGGCAATCGTGCAGGTCCAGTCGCCCGAGCCGAACATCACGCGATACGGGTTGTTGTCGAGGTGGTTCTCGATCGATTTGAAGAACGCCTCGGACTCCATGTGGTGCGCGTCTCGACCTCGGGTCGGGTCGGGCTGGCCTGGCCAGTACACGTTCGTGTCCGCCGAGTGCCGCTTCCGAAATACGTTCCAGTCCTGCGCGTTCCAGGCATCGTCCAGGGTCTTCATCCGTTGCAGGTTCTCTTCAGCGCTCATAGGTCACCTCGCTTACACGCAGCCGGACCATCCGACCGCATCTCAGAGCGTCGACGGCGGCCGCGACGCGGCCTCCAGCAGCCTCTGGTGCCTGATGCAGTACGCCGCCCAAGGCACGGCATCCAGGCGCGTAATCTCGATTGGCCCGCCGTCAGCCAGGCAGCGCCCATAGCTCCCGTCGTCGATCCGCCGCAGGGCGTCACGAACCTTCTGCAGGACGGTCGCGTCGAGCTCCGCTGCCGTAAAGTCCTCACTGGCGGCTTCGTCCGCGACGGCCATATCACCCATATCCGCCGGTAGATCCACGATGTGATCTCGCGCTCGGTCTCCGGCCGCGCCCGCGCGGGCCGAAAGGCTCCCTTCCAGTGCGATCAGGCGTCGCCGGTACGTCTCGACATTCATCTGAAGCCCCCGGTCGGATTACCACTCCGCTCGGCCACACGCCCGCAATGGACGAGGCGCGCGGAGATGTCCTCCCGCGCGAGAGAATCGTGACGGCCGTGAAAACCCGTTACTCTTGATTTTAGAAGGCAGGGCGTGGTTCGCGGTAGGGAATCGTGCGGGGAAGCCCGGCCGGCTGAGCCGTTGCGTGCATCCCATCCCAAGGAGGAGATCATGGAAGGTCCGAACGGGGAGAGCACATCGACCGACGGCAGGATTCCCGTCGCGAGCGCGGCATCGCCCCAGGCGACGATCGCGGAACGGGCGAAGGCGGCAGTGGCGGCGGAATCGAGCCTGGACGTCTCGATCGACGCGTCGAGCCTCAGCACGCAGAACAGCGTGCGGGACAAGGACCTGCGCGGCCCCGACTTCTTCGATGCCGCGAACTTCCCGGCCATCCAGTACCACGGCCGCGGCATCCGGAGGGCCGGCGACGGCTGGGTCGTTGATGGCTCGCTGACTCTCCGCGGGGCCACGAAGCCGGTGCCGCTGTCTTTCACGTTCAAGGGGACGGCGCCGGCGCAACCCGGGAAGCCCGGTCGCGTCGCCTTCCATGCGACGGCCGCCGTCAAGCGCGCCGACTTCGGGATGACGCGCGAACTGCTGGACGAAATCGGCGCGGTGTCGCCGTCGCCCGATGTGTGGATCGAGATCGACGCGGAGTTGCTGGCGGCGCCTCCTTCGGGCAGTTCGTCGCCGCGGAGCTGAAAAGGCTGCCGTTGGGATTAGAATCGGGCGGCAGCCCACTTCCGATTCTGCAGGAGGTACACATGGCCATTCGCCCGGTCCGGAAGCTCGCCAAGGCCACGCCCACGCTCGAAGGCGCGGGTGTGCATCTGCGTCGTGCGTTCGGGTTTGGGGACCCGACCGAGTTCGACCCGTTCCTCCTGCTCGATGACTTTCGCGGCGACCGGCCGGAGGAGTACCGAGCCGGCTTCCCCTGGCATCCGCACCGAGGCATCGAGACGATCACGTACGTCCTGGCGGGAACCGTGGAACATGCCGACAGCCTGGGCCACAGGGGTGTCATCGGGCCGGGGGACGTCCAGTGGATGACGGCCGGTAGTGGTGTGCGCCACCAAGAGATGCCCGAGGGCGACTCGGACGGTCGGATGTACGGGTTCCAGCTCTGGGCCAACCTTCCGGCGCGGCTCAAGATGACGGCGCCGCATTACCAGGGCGTCTTGGCAGCCGAGATCCCGCTCCACACCGAAGCAGACGGGACCCAGGTTCGGGTCGTCTGCGGCAGTTACAAGGGAACGACGGGCCCCGTCCATGGGATTGCGGCCGATCCGATCTACCTGGACGTGGCGGTGCCCGCGAACACGCGGACGGCGCTGCCGGTCGAGGCCGGCAGGCTCGCGTTCGCGTACGTGTTCGCGGGGAAGGGCGCCTTCTGCGACGCATCCGGCCTCCTCTCGGTGCCATCCGAGAGCGCGGGATGGGCGGACACGGCACCTCCACGCGAGGCCGAGAACCGCACGCTCGTGCTGTTCGGCCAGGGGGACGAGGTCGGCGTGCAGGCCGGTCCCGATGGGGTCCGGTTTCTCCTGGTGTCCGGGAAGCCGCTCCGGGAGCCGGTCGCGTGGTACGGCCCCATCGTGATGAACACCCAGCAAGAGCTCCGGCAGGCGTTCCAAGAGCTGGAGGACGGGACGTTTCTGGATCGCGGTCAAACGCGCGCGTAGCGTCTCCTCGCACGGGTGGCGAAGACCGAGGAGGACCAATGGCGACGCCGATTGTGGTGACGATCTCCCGCGCGTTCGGCAGCGGAGGCGCGAGGTGTCATACATTCCTGACAACCGGCATCCTCGTCACGCGGAGGCCGGGAGCCAGGCTGGCGGAAGGTGCCAGCCGCGTCGAATCGGGATGAGGATCGTGGCGCGGTACAGCTCGCTGATGTCTGCGATAGCGCGAAGCCCTTGCGACGGGACATCGCACGCGTGCGTCGGCCAGATGCGAGCGGGGCGGTGATTCGCGGAGGGGAGCCGTCAACTGGAGGAAGTTATGACCATGTACAAGGTTGGGTACTTCGTTGGGAGCCTCGCGAAGGCGTCCATCAATCGGAAGCTTGCGCGCGCGCTGATGCACCTGGCGCCGAGGGAGCTGCAGATGGAAGAAATCCCGTTCGGCGATCTTCCGCTCTACAGTTACGACTACGACGCTGACTTTCCGCCGTCGGCAAGGGCTCTCAAGGACGCGATCGCGTCCGTGGACGCCGTGCTCTTCGTGACGCCCGAGTACAACCGCTCGATCCCAGGCGCATTGAAGAACGCGATCGATTGGGCGAGTCGTCCCTATGGAACGAATTCGTTTACGCGCAAGCCATCAGCGATCATTGGCACGTCCCCGGGGAAAATCGGCACCGCTGTCGGGCAACAGCATCTGCGCAGCATCCTTGCGTTCTGTAACTCCCCACTGATGAATGCGATCGAGGCCTACATCCAGTTCACACCCGGCCTGATCGGCGAAGACGGCGAAGTCACCGACGACGCGACCGCCGACTTCCTGCGCGCGTACATGACGGAGTTTCTCGCCTTCATCGAACGCGTCTACACCGCATTGCCCCGAAACCCTTAGCATCCGGATCGGAGGGCGACATGAAAGGATTGGACGGCAAGGTGGCGATCGTCACCGGAGGAGGGTCGGGCCTCGGTGAGGCGATCGGTAAGGCACTTGCCCGCAGAGGTGTGAAGATTGTCCTCTCCGACATCAACCTGAACGGTGCCGAGAGGGTCGCGGCAGAGATCCGCAGTGCAGGCGGGACCGCCGACGCGGTCCAACAGGACACCGCCCGGGCCGCCGACTCCGAGGACGTCGTGAACCAGACGCTGAGTGCGCATGGAGCGCTGCACTATGCGGTCAACAATGCGGGCATCGGCGGCGCACAGGCACCGGCGGGCGAGACAGACCTGGCGGACTGGAAGCGGGTGATCGACATCAATCTCAACGGCGTCCTCTTTGGCATGCGATACCAGATTCCGGCGATGCTCAGGACGGGGGCGCGCGACTGCGCCATCGTCAATATGGCCTCGATCCATGGGACCGTTGCGGCGATTGGGAATGGCGCCTATACGGCGGCAAAGCACGGGGTTGTCGGGCTCACGAAGAACGCAGCGGCTGAGTACGGGCCGCAGGGACTCAGAATCAACTGCGTAGGTCCGGCCTACATCGAGACGCCACTTCTGGCAAACCTTCCCGCTGATTTCCGGACGCAGCTCATAGCGCGTCACCCGCTCGGAAGGCTTGGCCGGCCCGACGAAGTTGCGCCGCTGGTTTGTTTTCTCCTGTCGGATGAAGCCTCGTTCATGACAGGTGGGTACTACCTCGTGGACGGGGGATATACGACAGTCTGATCCGGGTACCCTATCGCGAACAGCGACGCCGCGTTCACGGGCGAGGATTGTGGTTCGTCGGGGAGCTCGCCAAGCTGTCCCGACCGGTCAGAGCACGCCGATTTGCCGTAGGAACCCCACCTGTCGAAGAAGAGATTCTCTTCGACGATCTCGCCATCCTTCCGGCGCGCGACCGTCTCACAGCGTCGACGGCGGCCGCGACGCGGCCTCCAAGAGCGTCTGATGCTTGATGGTACGCCGCCCAAGGGCACGGCATCCAGGCGCTTGGTCTCGATCGGCCCGCCGTCGGCGAGGCAGCGCCCATACGTCCCATCGTCGATCCGCCGCAGGGCGTCACGGACCTGCTGCAGAATGGTGGCGTCCAACTCCGCTGCCGAGACATCCTCACTCGCGGCTTCGTCTGCGACGGCCGTATCACCCGTATCCGCCGACTCGAGAACGTGATCTCGCGCCCTGCCGCCGTCGGCGACCCCGCGGGCCGAAAAGCTCCCTTCCAGTGCGATCAGGCGTCGCCGGTGTCTCGACATTCATCTGAAGTCTCCCGGTCTCTGTGCGGCCGGGGCGGATTGGGCTCCCCATCCGCACGGTGCCATGATCATCCCCAGACGGACGCCTTCTTCGCCCAGACGCTGTCCTGGTACCGGGCCTTGAAGGCGGCGGCCGTGGCCACGAGGTCCTTGGCGTCGCCGGACGCCTTGTAGCGCGACACGCCCGCCCAATACTGCGCGGCCGGAGCGCCCTCGCTCGCCGGAAGGAGGCGGAGCACCTCCTCGAAACGGCCTTCTGCATCCTTGTACGAGCCCGTATGGAAGGCGATGTGGCCCAGGCCGAGCCACACCTCAGACAGGAAGTCGTCGAGGGGCAGAAAGCCCTCGATCCTGTGGCGCTCGACGCCCTCGGAGTCGAGCATCAGGATGGTGGGGGTCCACTGCGCCCCGTACATCGCACCGAAGCGCTTGAAGTCCGCCGCCTGGTCCTTGACGTGTACGCGCGCTGGGAGAAACCTGTCAGTCACCAGCGAGACGACGCGCTGGTCCGGCCACACCTCGGCTTCCAGCCGAGCGCAGCCGCCTCACATCGGGGCGGCGCTGAAATCGAGCATGACCGGCTTGCCTTCCCGCTTCGCCTGCGCAAGCACCGCATCGACGTCGTGACGCCAGCTGATAGTCATGGACACCTCCTTCGTGACGTTCTACATACGATGCTACGCCAGAACCGGGCCGTCGTGCACCGCGGCCTGTCGCCCGGGACGGACTGCCGAGCCCGGTGATACCTGCCCGGCGTCGTCCGGAACGAGGACGGCCCGCCGGTTCCAGCCGTTGATTGCGGTCACGGCGAACGTGAGGTCGACGAGTTCCTTTTCCGAGAACTCGACGCACGCCTGACCGTAGCCCTCGTCGGGCACGCGATCGATGCCGACCCGCGTAACCGTCTTCGTCCACGCCAGCGCCCGTTCACGATCGGTTCGTTTGGTGCAAGGAGGTCGGCCGCAGGGCGTCAGCGGCCGATGCCGGAGCGGCCGGTCGGCCGCCCGCTGCGATGCGGAACAGGGCGCGCAAGGTTCGTGGTGAGGTTGTGGTGCGATGTGGTGACGTTGGCTCAGCGCATCCGTGTAAGTGATTGACGGGATGGGCTCCTGAGGTCCCACGCGACCCGACACCACCGAGGCATGTTGTTGACAGAGGGGGGCTTAGTGGACCGAAGGCCGAGGGAATCTTGCTCTCTTTGGGGCTGACTGTAAGTGCTTGTAAATAAATGACTTACAGTGTGGTTGGCGGAGAGAGAGGGATTCGAACCCTCGGTAGAGTTTCCCCTACACACGCTTTCCAAGCGTGCGCCTTCAACCACTCGGCCATCTCTCCGTTCGAGTGGGATCAACAGTTTACCGGAGCGCGGCGAACCCTGCAAAAGCAATCTGTGACGTGACTGTGACGTGAGGTCGTCGGGGACCTCGACGATCGTCTCGATTTCGGCCTCACTTGCCGGCTTGCCGTTGCCGTTTGCGGCGTCTCCGCCTCGCCGCAGGTTGTCCAGCGCATCGAGCGCCTGGCGCTTCGCGTCGATCCGGATAACCGAATGAAGCCGCGACGAAGACTCAACCGTGACGCTAACGTTGTCGGCCGGCGCCTCGTTCCTGAGCGCCTTGAGGACATCGCAGCCGACGGGTCAGTCGGAAGCAGAGCGTCTTTGCCGTTCACGACCTCGGGGCCGACTCGCCATGGCTTTCATTGCCCTCGGTCGGTGAACGCAATCTGTGTGAACTATCGCATTGACCGCCATGCCCAAATCGGGCATGATAGCGCCCATATTGGGTGTGAAGTCTGGTTCTCGTCGATCTGGCCGCAAGAGTTTGGCGGACGCGCTGTTGACCAAGACACAGCAGCGGGTCTTCGGTGTGCTTTTCGGCCAGCCCGAGCGTAGCTTCTATGCCTCGGAGCTGATTCGGGACGCTGGCACCGGCTCTGGAGCGGCGCAGCGCGAACTCGCGCGGCTGGAGGCGAGCGGGCTGATCGTCGCCCGACGGATTGGCCATCAGAAGCATTACCAAGCCAACGCGGCATCGCCGTTGTATTCAGAACTGCGGAGTATCGTGCTGAAGACGGTCGGTCTCGCCGAGCCGCTGCGCGATGCCCTCAAGCCCTTGTCGAAGGCGATTCGCGCGGCCTTCGTGTACGGTTCGGTGGCCAAGTCGACCGACCAATCGGCAAGCGACATCGACCTGATGATCATCAGCGACAGCCTCGCGTACGGCGAAGTCTTCGGCGCCCTCGAGCGGGTCACACGCACCGTGGGTCGAAGGGTCAACCCCACGGTGTACACGGCTGCCGAGTTTTCAAAGCGCGCCCGAACGGAAAACGCATTCCTGACGCGGGTGCTCGAACAACCGAAACTCTGGGTGATTGGAACCGAACATGACCTCCCCGTCGCCGCTTGAGCGCCTCGCAGGTCCAGGGAACGTCCTCGCAAAGGAACCTCCCGACGCGAAGGAGTGTGCAGGGCTCGTGCGTTCCGGGCTGGCGCGTCTGACGGACGCGGAGAATGAAACGAACTCGCTCGACAGCAGGTTCGATCTGGCCTATAGCGCCGCCCACTCGCTATGTCTGGCGGCGCTCCGGCACCGCGGATTCCGGCCATCGAAACGGTACATCGTATTTCAGATACTGCCAGACACTCTCGGCCTTGGCCCGGAGGTCTGGCGAGTTCTGTCGAAGTGCCACGAGATGCGGAATCGGACCGAGTACGAAGGCGCCCTCGACGTGGACGACCGGCTGGTCTTGGATCTGATCGGCGCCTGTCGCAAGGTCGCTGGCAAGGTCAGAAGTCTGCCGCCGATTCTAGAAGAGTCGAAGTAAGCTCCTACAAACCACGGCACAACGCAAGGCGGGAACGAAGAAATCCAAACAGGCGGCTGACAGCCAGAACGGCGGCATCGTCGCGCTCACCAAGGAGCTCTTCCAGGCGGCGATTACGCTCCGCGGCTCGGTCGAACCGGCCGACCACAAGCGCTACGTCCTGCCGATCATCTTCTCGCGTTTCCTTTCGATAAGGTACGACCGCCGGCGCGCAGAGATCGAGGCGCTCGTCGCAGACAAGAAGAGCGACTACTACGGCGACAAGAAGGCCATCCACGATCCCGACGAGTATCGTCGCGTCGCCGCGTTCGTGATTCCGGAAGCGGCGCGGTGGGAGAACCTGCGCAAGGCGGCGCAGGCCGACGACATTAAGGTGAAGCTGGACGACGTGCTCGAATCGCTCGAGACCAAATACCCGGACAAATTGAAGGGCTTCTGCCGCGCATCTACGCGGGATCAAACCTCGACGCCGTCAGCGTGCGCGGTCTCATCAATCTGTTCAGCAAGGACGTCTTCGGAGCCGATCACGGCGGCGACGATCTGATCGGCCGCGTCTACGAGTACTTCATCGGCGAGTTTGCGTCGAGCGAGGGGAAGCGCGGGGGCGAGTATTTCACGCCCGTCTCCAGCGTCAAAACGCTCGTCGCGATGCTGGAGCCCGAGAAGGGCATCGTCTTCGACCCGTGCTGCGGGTCGGGCGGCATGTTCGTGCAGTCAGATCTGTTCACGAAGCACAGCCATCAGCTCTCGTCCGTCGGACAACCACTCGGCCATCTCTCCGCGTCGAGGACATCGGCCGGCTTCACGCGGGCGCGGAACAGGGCCGATGGTACGTCCGATAATTGTAGCACTGCCGACGCCCGGCCAGCGCAACGCCCTGGCCCCTCCCTTGCGCGAACCTCGTCACCTCCGTTGCACACAAATTCGCGCATTGCCCATCGCGGACGACCTCATGGCAAAGAAAGCACCGCAGAATGCCTAACGTTCCCGGACGCCGGCGCCGATGAACTGGGGTGATGACCACGGACCGCCCCCCGATTCGCCCGTAGACCATGCCACAGCCCGACACGACGATCACGATAGCATTGGCGACGCGCGACCAGGACAGTGCGGTCCTGACGGCCGCTCTGCTTTCACAGGTCAACGGCGGGTCATTCTGCCTCCGGCGTGTCCCGACCGACGAAACGGCGGCTGTCGAGCAGTTTCGAAGTGCCGCACATGACGTGTGCCTGATCGACCTCCGAATGCTGGACAGGGACGGTCTACTTCTGTCGGCAGCCCTCGGGCGCGGCCGGCCGGTGATGATCCTGACGGAGCACGAAGACGCTTCCCGCGACGAGCGGTTGATCCGGGCGGGCGTCTGGGACTGCCTGGTCACTGCGAATCTGACGTCCACGGCCCTCGTCAGGAGCGTCCGCCGAGCGATCGAACACAACCGGCAGACCCGCACGGTGACCCATACCGAGGACGCGCTCCGCCGGGCTGAGTCGCGCTTCCGTTCGCTCGTCGGCGCGTCGGCGTACGGCATCTGCCGCACGACGATCGACGGCCTCATCGTCGAGGCGAACCTCGCCCTGGCGGTGATGCTCGGTCTCGAATCCGACGCCGGCCTGGTCGGCCAGAACATTCTCCCGTACTACCAGGACGCCACCGACCGTGAGCGCCTGCTCGTCGCGTACCGGGCGGGCGGGCGAGTGGCGCCGATCGAACTGCAATGGCGCCGCGCGGACGATACGCCCATCTGGGTGCGGCTGAGCGGACGCGCGGTGCAGTCGGAGGACGGCGTTCTCGTCGGTCTCGAGATGCTGGTCGAGGACGTGACCGAACATCGGCAACTCGAGAACCAGTTTCGCCAGTCACAGAAGATGGAAGCGGTTGGCCGGCTCGCAGGCGGCGTCGCGCACGATTTCAACAACCTGCTCACCGCGATGCTCGGGTACGCGGAGATGCTCCGCGACCGCCTGCCCGAGGACGACGCGTGCCGGCACGACATCGAGGAAATCCGCAAGGCTGCCGAGCGGGGCAGCGCGCTGACGCGGCAACTCCTCACCTTCAGCCGGAAACAGACGCACGAGCGCCGGACGATCGACCTCAACGCGGTGGTGAGCGGCTTCGACAAGATGCTGCGGCGGTTGATCGGCGAGGACATCGAGTTGCGGACGCTGCCCGACGCGCAGCAGGCGTCCGTGCGCGCCGACCCCGGCCAGGTCGAACAGGTGATCATGAACCTTGCGGTCAACGCGCGGGACGCGATGCCGGAAGGCGGCTGCCTGACGATTGAGACGGCGAACATCGACCTGGATGCGAGCTATGCGCGAACCCACGCGGAGGTCGTGCCGGGACCGTACGTCATGCTGGCCGTGAGCGACACGGGCTGCGGCATGACGCCGGAAGTCCTCTCCCACGTGTTCGAGCCGTTCTTCACGACCAAGGCGCACGAGAAGGGATCGGGCCTTGGCTTGGCCACGGTCTACGGGATCGTGAAGCAGAGCGGCGGCCACATCTGGGTGTACAGCGAGCCGGACAAGGGCAGCGCCTTCAAGATCTACCTCCCGCGGGTGAACCATTCCGCCGCCGCAACCGTACCATCCGTCGCCGTGCAACCGGCCTGCGGCAGCGAGACGATTCTTCTGGTCGAGGACGAACCCTCGGTGCGCTGCCTCTCGCGCGACGTCCTGGCGCGCCACGGCTACCAGGTGCTCGTGGCCAACCACGGGCGCGAGGCGCTGGCCGTCGCGCAGGCCTTCAACGGCGAGATCGACCTCCTCCTCACCGATGTGGTCATGCCCGGCATGAACGGCCGGGAACTCGTGCGCCACATGCTCTGGATGCGGCCCCACATCCCCGTCCTGTACATGTCCGGCTACACCGACCACACCGTCATGGCGCCCAGCATCCTGGAGCCCAACACGGCGTTCCTGCAGAAGCCATTCACTCCTGACATCCTGGTCACGACAGTGCGGAGGATTCTGGACAACAAGCTGGTCGCCGCCAAGTCAGCGAACAACTGACCGCGACCGGTGGTCACTGCGTCTCGCGGGATCCACCAGCAACTGGCCACTGTCGGCCACCCACCGTTCGTGTCAGTCGCGTTTCAGCTTGAAGACGAGGCACGAGAGCGGTGGCAGCAGCAGTTGCAGCCGGTGCGGGTGGCCGTGCGCTGGCCGGGGCACGGATAGGACCGCGCCGCCGTTCCCCAGGTTCGACCCGCCGTAGATCTCCGCGTCGGTGTTCAGCAACTCCCGATAGACGCCCGGCTCGGGCACGCCGACGACGTAGTCGTGGCGGACGACGGGCGTGAGGTTCAGCACGAAGACGACGAAGTCGCCGGGATCGCGGGCGAAGCGGGCGAACGACACGACGCTGTTTTCGTTGTCGTTGCAGTCAATCCACTGGAAGCCGGCGGGGTCGAAATCGAGCTCGTGCAGGGCTCGCTCGTGGCGGTAGAGCGCGTTGAGATCCTTCACCAGGCGTCGGATGCCGGAGTGCGGCCACCGATCGGCGAATTCCCACTCGAGGCCGCGGTCGTGGTTCCACTCCGGCCACTGCCCGAACTCGGAGCCCATGAACAGCAGCTTCTTCCCCGGGTGGCCGAAGAGGAAGCCATAGAGCGTCCGCAGGTTCGCCGCCTTCTGCCAGTCGTCGCCCGGCATCTTGCCGATCATCGAGCCCTTCCCGTGCACGACCTCGTCGTGCGAGAACGGGAGGATGAAGTTCTCGTGATAGGCGTACAGCATCGAGAACGTGAGCTGGTTGTGGGCCCAGCGGCGGTGCACGGGATCCTGGCGCATGTACGCCAGCATGTCGTGCATCCAGCCCATGTTCCACTTGTAGGTGAAGCCCAGGCCGCCGAGGTGCACGGGCCGGCTCACGCCGGGCCACGCCGTGGATTCCTCCGCCGCCGTGATCGAACCCGGCTGTTCGGCGTGGGTGAGCGTATTCAGCGTGCGCAGGAAGTCGATCGCCTCGATGTTCTCTCGTCCGCCGTACCGATTCGCGATCCACTGGCCCGGCTCACGCGAGTAATCGAGGTAGATCATCGACGCGACCGCGTCCACGCGGAGACCGTCGATATGGTATTCCTCGAGCCAGAACAACGCGTTGCTCAGCAGGAAGCTCCGCACCTCGTTTCGGCCGTAGTTGAAGATCAGCGTGCCCCAGTCCTGGTGCTCGCCCTTGCGGGGATCCTCGTGCTCGTACAGCGCGGTGCCGTCGAAGCGCGCGAGGCCGTGCGCATCCTTCGGAAAATGGCCGGGCACCCAGTCGAGCAGGACGCCGATGCCCGCGCCATGGCAGGCGTCGATGAAGGCCTTGAAATCTTCGGGCTCGCCGAACCGGCTCGTGGGCGCGAAGAACCCGATCACCTGGTAGCCCCACGACCCGGCGAACGGATGCTCCATCACCGGCAACAACTCGATGTGCGTGAAGCCCATCTCTTGCACGTAGGGCACGAGGCGTGCGGCGAGTTCGCGGTACGAGAGAAACTGCTGTCCGTCGGCGCCGCGCGCCCACGACCCGACGTGCACCTCGTAGGTCGACATCGGTCGGTCGAGCCAGCTGTTCGTCCGGGCGCGCGTGTCCATCCACGCGGCGTCGCTCCAGTTGTAGCGGCCGATATCGCACACGACCGCCGCCGATTTCGGCGGCACCTCCGTGCGGCGCGCGTACGGATCCGTCTTCTGGAACGCCTCGCCGCGGCGCCCTCGCAGCTCGAACTTGTACGTCTCGCCGCTCCCGATGCCGGGGATGAAGAGCTCCCAGACGCCGTGAGGCATCAGCAGCCGCATCGGATTCGCCCGGCCGTCCCATCGGTTGAAATCGCCGACCACGCTGACGCGCACGGCGTTCGGCGCCCAGACGGCGAAGTGAACGCCGGAGACCGACCCCACCTGCATCGGATGCGCGCCGAGCTTGTCCTGGGCGCGAAGCTGGGTTCCTTCGGCCAGGAGATGGAGATCGAAGTCATCGAGGATCCGACCGAATCGGTACGGATCTTCGTTCGTCGTCACCGCCCCGTCCTTCCACCTCGTTCGCAGGTGGTACTCCGCGAGCGGCTCGCCCTGCCAGCCGGGAACGATCAGTTCGAACAGGTTCGTGCCCGCGCGTCGCGACATGGCGAGCGGAGCGCCGGGAAGCGCTGCGATCAGCTCGACGGCTTCCGCGGCCGGGTTGAACACACGGACGACCAGCACCGTGCGGCCGTCGATCGTCCCGACGTGCGGACCGAGCACGGCAAAAGGATCGGGATGCGATCCCTGTTCGAGCGCGAGGACGGCGGCGTCAGGTCGTTCGCTCATGCCATGTTCTTCGTCTTCGGTTCTTCAAGTTCCGTTCCGCGTGCAGGGTGCGTTTTCGGCGTCCCGATAGTATTCTAGCCCGCGCACCGGGCCCCTGACGGTGCAATCCACGCCATCAACCGCTCGGGCGGAGGCAGCGGCTTCCCTCGATGATCTCTCCGGAGGGCATTCATGAAGGATCGTGCAGCGAAATCCCACGCTCGGCGGATCGGACGGCGCGCTTTTCTGGGCACGGTTCCGGCCGCGGTCGCCGCGGGAATGACCGTCCCCGCGCTGGCGCAACAGACGACGAAGCCTTCCGCCCCTCCGGCGCCTGCACTTCCGCCTGGGGCCGAGACGCCGTTGCACTTCGGCACCGACACGCTGCGAAGCGCGGAACGGATCTTCGGCGTGCGCTTCAAGGAATCGGAAGAAGAGATGATGGTCCGCGGCGTCAACCGCAATCTCGACAGCTACGAGACCTTGCGCAAGCTGAGTGTTCCGCTCGACACCGAGCCCGCGTTCACGTTCCGGCCCTACCTGCCCGGCAGGAAACCGCCAGCCCCCGGAGCGCGAGCGAAGTCGTTGAAGGTGTCCGCACCGGTCGTTCGCGTGACGTCGAACATCGAGGATCTCGCGTTCCAGCCGGTCACCGCGCTGGCCCCGCTCGTGCGCGACCGCCAGGTGTCGTCATCCGATCTGACCAGGATGTATCTCGCCCGGCTGAAGAAGCACGGCGAGACGTTCAAGTGCGTCGTGACGCTCACCGAAGAGCTCGCGCTGGCGCAGGCCGCGCAGGCGGACAAGGAGATTCGTGCCGGACGCTATCGCGGGCCGCTGCACGGCATTCCGTGGGGCGCGAAAGACCTGTTCGCAACCAAGGGCATCCGCACGACGTGGGGCGCCAAGCCGTACGAGAACCAGGTGCTCGATCTCGACGCCACCGTGGTCGAACGGCTGCGCGAGGCCGGCGCGGTACTCGTCGCCAAGCTGTCGATGGGCTCGCTCGCGCAGGGCGGCGTCTGGTTCGGCGGCAGCACGAAGAACCCCTGGAACATCGAGCGCAGCTCCAGCGGGTCGTCGGCCGGGCCGGCGTCCGCAACAGCCGCGGGCCTGGTCGGCTTCTCGATCGGCACCGAGACGCTCGGCTCGATCATGTCGCCGTCGAGCGCGTGCGGGGTCACCGGCCTCAGGCCGACGTACGGCCGTGTCAGCCGGTACGGTGCGATGGCGCTGAGCTGGACGATGGACAAGATCGGGCCGATCTGCCGGACGGTGGAAGACTGCGCCTTGGCGTTCAACGCGATCTACGGATCGGATGGCCGGGACGACACGGTCGTGGACGCGCCGTTCGCCTGGAATCCGGACGTGCCGCTGTCGAAACTGCGGGTCGCCTATGTGCGCGCGGAGTTCGAGGACCTGCCCGCCAACCTGAGCGAGGAACGGAAGAAGCAGGCCGAAGCCGAGCGTGCGGTGTTGCAGCAGGCGCTCGTGGACCTGAAGCGGGCCGGGGCACAGTTGACGCCGATCGACCTGCCCGACTTCCCCGTGTCGGCCATCCGCTTCATTCTGAGCGCCGAAGCAGCGGCCGCGTTCGACGACCTGACGCGGACGCGCGGCATCGATCAGTTGACGGCGCAGGGCCCGGGCGACTGGCCGAACTCGTTCCGCACGCACCGCTTCGTCACGGCCGTCGAGTACATCCGGGCGCAGCGCGCACGCACGCTGCTGATGCGCCGGCTCGACCAGCTCATGTCGGCGCACGACGCCTTCGTCTCCGCGACCCGGTCCACGAGCCTGACGATGACCAACCTGACCGGGCACCCGGCCATCACGTTGAAGGCCGGCTTCGTCGAGAAGATGCCAGTCGGCCTGATGATCACCGGCCGGCTCTACGACGAGGCGACGGTCCTGCGCGTGGCGCTTGCATACGAGCGGGCGACCAAGTGGGTGGGGATGCACCCGGCGGTCTGACGAGACAGGGATTGGGGTCAGGGGTCAGAACGCCCCCCCGATCCCGACCACTTCCAACTGCCCGCTGCCCACGACCACCGCCTCGCCACCCACCCGTACGCGGGTGATGGTGGTGCCGGCAAGGTCGATCGCGATATGGATGCGGCTTGGGCGCCGTATCTTCACGCCCTGGAGACTGATGATGCGCCCCGCCCGTTCGGGCGGAACGACCCTGTGATGGACCAGGTAGGATCCCAGCGGACCGCTGGCGGCGCCGGTCGCGGCATCCTCCGCCACACCCAGGCCGGGCGCGAACATCCGGCTGTACACCGTGGCGTCGTCCTGCCCCCGCTCCGCGCTGAACAGGAACACGGGCAACTCGCCCATCGGCACGGCGTGGAAGAATCGGCCTGCGATCGCGCGGTCGAACGCCGCGCGGTCGACGGCGTCCCGCGTGACGAGCGGCACCATCAGGAACGGGACGCCGCACGACACGACGCGGACCGGGAGGCGCGTCTCGAGGATCTCCTGGGGCTCGACGTTCAGGGCGCCGGCGAGGAGCGGGATCTCGACCGCCGGCTCACCGAACGTCGGCGGCAACTGCGTCATCCAGGCGAACGCCAGGCGGCCGGCGTCCCACCGCAGCTCAACCGGCACCGGACCGACGCCAAGGCCGAAGGTCACGAGCGTCCGGCCGGGAGCGAGGGTGCCGGCGTGCGCCAGCGCGAACGCCGTGCCGATGGTCGGGTGGCCCGCCATCGGCATCTCCTCGCCAGGCGTGAAGATG
>DASXVO010000072.1 GCA_036504215.1 Vicinamibacterales bacterium
CCCAGCGTCAGGCCCCCGATCCCGGTGTCGAAGAACGTTCCCGAGGTTGCTGCGAGCCCATAGCCCGCCGTCGCCACGTCGAGATCCATCAGGAGGCAGCCGCCTTCGGCCTCGGCGATCCGCCGCCCCGGGTCGACGGTCACGGACCGCCAGCGCGACAGGTCGATGACGAATCCGTCGTCGGGCATCGAGTGGCCTGCGACGCTGTGGCCGCCGCCCCGCACGGCGATGGCAAGGTCGGATTCGGACGCCCCGCGGACGGCAGCGACGAGATCATCCGTGTCGGCGGGTCGGAAGATCAGGCGTGGACGACGATCGAGCATGCCGTTGAACAGCGCCCGCGCGCTGTCGTACAGGCGATGGTCCGGGCCGATCACAGAGCCACGGGTCCGGGCCGCGAGCGATCGCTCGAGCGCGTCGATGGTCATGGCCTCCAGCCTCTCCTCCACTGCCTCAACGAGGTCCAATCCTCTCGTCCCGCTCCCATCGAGTCAATCGAGCAAACCGGCACCCGCCTTGTGCCTACCATGGCGATCATCGCCGTCGGCCCCGCGATCCTGACGAGGATCCGCACGGGTCGAACCTCCACGACGCATGAAGGATCGTCCGATCGACGCAGAACAGCAGCGGGAAGCTGCCGCCCTTGCAGCCCTCGGTCGCACGCTCGCCTCGATCGCGGGCTCCCGGTTCGACCTCGACGAGGTCCTGCAGGCGGTTGTCGAAGAGGCCGCACAGCTGTGCGGTGCCGACTCCGCGGACATCGCCGTTCGCGAAGGCAGCGCGTACCGGCAGCGCGCCTTCATCGGGTTCTCGCCCGAGTTCGAGGAGCTCGTACGTGGTGTCACGTACGCGCCGGATCGCGACTCGGTGGTGGGCCGGGCCATCCTCGACGGGCGCATCGTGCACATCGAGGACGTCCTCGCCGATCCGGACCTCAAGGGAAACCCGTTCCAGGCGGAGGTCCGACTCACGGGCGGCATCCGTACCGACCTGGGCGTACCCATCCGCTATGACGGCCAGCTGATCGGGGTGATTGCAGCCGCCCGGAACGAGGTTCGCCCGTTCTCGGAGCGTGAGATCGGGCTCGTGGAGCTCTTCGCTGATCATGCCGCCATCGCGATCGTCCTTGCGCAGACGTTCGCGACTGTCGAGCGCCAGCGAACCGAGTTGGCGCTGTACGCGCCGCAGGCCGCAGAGCTGCTGTCGTCGGCCGAGGGCGAGCAGCTCCTCGCCGGCCACCGCCGCGAGATCTCCACGCTGTTCGCGGACCTGCGCGGGTTCACGGCGTTCGCGGAGCGCGCGGATCCCGAGGAGGTGCTTGGCGTCCTGCGGCAGTACCACTCGACCGTCGGGCGCTTGGCCGTCGCCACCGGTGGCACCGTCGAGCATTTCGCGGGCGACGGTCTCATGATCTTCTTCAACGACCCGACACCGATCGCCGACCACCAGCTCGCGGCGGTTCGAACAGGATGCAAGATGCGCGATCAGTTCGCCGCCCTCGCAGCCGACTGGCGCAAGCGCGGCTACGAGCTTGGCCTTGGGATCGGGATCGCCACGGGCTACGCCACCGTCGGTCGGATCGGCTTCGAGGGCCGTTACGACTACGCCGCGATCGGGACGTCCGTCATCCTCGCCTCGCGGCTCTCGTCGGCCGCCAAGGCCGCCGAGATCCTGATCAGCCAGCGAGTCATGGCGACCGTTGAGAACTGGGTCGAGGCCGATGCCGTCGCCGACCTCGAGCTCAAGGGCTTCAGCACGGCCATCGCTGCGTACGCCGTTCGATCCTGCCGCGCGCGGCCGGCGTGAATGGCCCAGGCGGTTGTCGAGCTCGAGAACGGGGTCGATGGGCCCGCTCCGCGCGAGGTTCGGGACGCCAGGCTAGGGTGCAGGCGCGATGTTCCCTTCGAGGAGCTCCTTCAGGCCGGTCCAGATTCGCAGCTCCTGCCGCCGACCCATCCGCGCCACCAGCGGGCCCATCAGCTTGAGCATCCCGTGCGGCTCGATCTCTCCCGACCACGCCATTCGGGTGCCCTCCGAAACGGGCTCGAAGGTCAGGGTGTAGGCGATGTCCATGGAGGGCATCGTGGTCTTCGACGCGAGCAGCCGGGGTCGCTCGTACTTCTTGAACTCGATGACCATCGAGACGGGCCGGCCGCCGCTCACGACCTCCGCCCGGTACTGCGTGCCCACGCCGATGGGTCCCTCCGAGATCTTCTCGGCGAGGCGCATCTGCGCGTTGTACGTCGGCTCGTTGCACTCGTCGGCGACGAAGTCGAAGACCTCCGCGACGGCG
>DASXVO010000073.1 GCA_036504215.1 Vicinamibacterales bacterium
ACGACTGGGTGCTGACCAGGAAGAACCCGTCTTCACCGGTGGGGGCCAGAACCACCTCGTACTTCTCGTCCGTGAGGCCCTCCTGCAGGGCCCTGGCGACCTTCGACTCGTCCTCGACGATCAGGATGCGCATGGTTCCAGCCTCCCGTATACACCCGATGACCGCGGCCCGTTCCTGAAGTATGACTTAACATCCGTTCAGGATCGCCGCCGGACCCGACCCGAACGACGAGCGACGGGACCGCGTCTTAAGCAGAATTCAGGAACACTTCAGTGGGCGGCGAGCCGGGCTCGTGCCATAAGAGAGCGTCGCGGATTCGGGCACCATTCTGCGCCAATTCCGGGCACGGTCGTGCGGATCGTCGAAAGGAGTGCGGTTGTGAAGGCTCTGGAAGGGCATCCGATGGTTCGCTCCTGCTCGTTGGCTCTCGTCGTGAGCCTGCTCGGCGCCACCCGGACGCTGTGCGGCGCAGGAAGGCGCGGCACCGCCGGTCGAGTGGGCGCGCCGACGAACGCGCGGCGGGCGCGCGGCGGGGGTTCGCCAAATTGTATTTCGTCGTTGTATAGTACAATCGATCTGCGATAGGCTGATGCCCGCTGGCCCAGTGTGTCGTGTGTCGGCTGCGAGACGCGTTCAGTGTACCCAAGAGAGGTCTTCATGATGGGCGTGAGGAAGAATTGGCGTGTGCTGGCCATCGTCGTCGTTGTCCTTGGCGCTGTCTGCGTCCCCTCGTTCGGCGCTGCCCAGACGGCCGCAGCAAAGAACGCCGCGCAGCCGACCCTGGCGCCCGGGACCATCGCCGGTCAGGTGGCGGACCAGACGGGCGGTGTGATGCCGGGTGTCAGCGTGACGCTCCGCAATTCGTCCGCCAACTTCGAGCGGACGGAAGTGACGGACGGTCGAGGTCGGTACGCCTTCGACAAGGTTCCGGCCGGAACGTATACCTTGACCGCGTTCATCGAGGGGTTCCAGCCGAATACCGTTGACCTGACCTTTGCCGCCCGCGACTCGAGGGCTGTCGACCTCAGCCTGTCGGCGGCGGGCTTCAAAGAAGAGGTCACGGTGGCGTTTACGGCCCCGGCCGCGCTCACCGCCACGAAGATCGACGCGCCGTTGCGGGATATCCCGCTCTCGGTCAAGTCGTTCACCGGTTCGTTCATGAAGGCCATCGAGGCCGAGCGCGTCTCCGACATGTACACGTACATGACGGGGGTGAGCCGCGCCGGAGATACCGCTTACGACTTCACCATCCGGGGCGTCCGGTCGGGTGAGCCCGGGAATATCCAGGTGAACGGCCTGCCGGGCCTCGCGGCCCGCTTCGGGTCCCCGTCGACCATCAACGTCGACCGCATCGAGGTGCTCAAAGGACCGGCGTCGGTCTTGTACGGCCAAGTGCAGCCCGGTGGCCTCGTCAACATCGTGACGAAGAAGCCGCAGGCGCGGCGCTCGCAGATGGTCGACGTTCGCTATTCGACGTTCGCCGGGACGGGAGTATCGTTCGGCGACGCGAACATCGGACGGTTCGCCGCGGACTTCACGGGGCCGATGACCTCGAACCAGCATGCGATGTACCGCGTCATGACCTCGTACGACAGCGCCCAGTCGTTTCGAGGCGCCGCCGCCGAGAAGAACTTCTACTTTGCGCCGTCGTTCAGCTTCGTGTCGCGAGCGGGAACGAGCCTCACGGTCGAACTGGAGTACCGCCACGAAAACGTCGGCCTGGACAGCGGCCTGGTGGCGCCGAACAACGACATCGCCAAGGTGGCGCCGCGGACGACGCTCTACCAGGAGCCCGGGGATCGGATCGAGGAGACCGGCAAGGTCGTCAGCGCGTACCTCGTGACGCGGTTGGGCCGAGGGTTCACCTGGAATACCACGTGGCGGAGCGTCTTCCACAACGACTCGCGGAAGGGATTCGAAACGGCCAGCCTCCTGAAGGACAACGTGACGGTGCGCCGGCGCGATCGCTACCAGGTGAACCATCGATCGTACCAGTTTGGTGACAGCAATCTCAAGCGCGAGGTGTTCACCGGTTCCGTCCGTCACACGCTGCTTGCGGGTGTCAATGGCGGGTACGAGTTGCGGGATTTCGACCGCCTCAGCTACACGCCTACCTCGACTCTCGACGTCAACCTCTACAATCCTGTCTATGGCAAGCTCGCGCCCGCCCCGATTCCGGGTACGCATCTCGTCACCGACTACTGGAACCTGGGAGCGTACGCCCAGGACCAGGTCGAGATCAGCAAGAAGTTCAAGGCTCTGGCGGGTCTGCGGTACGACTCGCAGAACGCTCAGACCGAGGACCTGCGCTCGACTGCGGGCAAGACGACGAAGAAGGTCGGCGCCGTGCTGCCGATGGCTGGAATCGTGTACCAGCCCGAACGTCACGTGTCTCTCTACAGTAGCTACAGCACGTCCTTCACGCCGCCAAACCCGAGTGCCGTTGACGCGAAGGGCCTGAACACGTTCGATCCCGAAAAAGGCCGCCAGGTCGAGGTGGGATCCAAGTTCGAGGCGTTGAATGGCAACCTCGACGCCACGCTCGCCTGGTTCAATATCGTGCGGGACAACGTGATCAATGCGGTGGGCGGCGGCATCAGCGTCCAAACCGGCCAGGAGCGCAGCCGTGGCGTCGAGTTCGAGCTGCGGGCCAAGCCCGTGCCCGAGTGGCAGGTCATCTTCGGGTACGCGCACCTCGACGCGCTCGTCATGAAGGACACGAGCGCCGTCAACGTCGGTGCCCGGTCGCTGAACGTGCCCGGGGACAGCGTGAATCTCTGGACGCGGTACGACCTGCCCGGCGGTCAGCTGAGGGGGCTTGGGTTCGGTTTCGGGATCGCCTACCAAAGCACCAAGGTTGGCACGCTTCCGGCCGCGTCACCCCTTATCCTCACCTTGCCGGCGTATACGCGGGTGGATCTCGGGGTGTACTACGTGGCGAAGAAATACGAGCTGACGCTGAAGGTCGCGAACGTGAGCGACAAGCTGTACTACGAAAGCGCGGCCGGAAACCTCGGCATCTCGGTAGGGAAGCCTCGGCAGATGACGTTGTCCATGCGGGTGCGGTTCTAGGGGCGCGGCCCGGCGAGGGACGAGATATGCGGCATGGAATGCGGGAATTGAAGACCCGGTGCGGCCTGCTGGCGATCGGTGTGGCGGCCGTCTGCGTCCTGACGACGGCCGCCGCGCAGCGTCCGGCGGCCGACCTGATCTTCCACAATGCGAAGGTGTGGACCGTGGACCCGGCCCGGCCGACGGCGCAGGCTGTTGCCGTCAGTGCGGGCCGCATCACGGCCGTCGGAACGTCAGCTGACATCCTGGCGCTGAAAGGACCGGCCACTCGCGTCGTCGACGTGGAGGGACGCCTCCTCCTGCCGGGATTCATCGACGCTCACACCCACTTCGAGAACGCGTGCGACTGGGTCTTCCAGGTCAGTTTGTTCGACGTGAACACCCAGGAGGAGTTGACCCGCCGGCTCAGGGAAGCCGTGGCCCGCGTGCCAAAGGGCATGTGGATCACCGGGGGGGACTGGGGAGCGCTTGCCGCGTGGGACCGCGCCAAGAAAGGCCTCCCAGCCTCTGAATCGTTCACGCCGTCGCTCAAGGACGTGGACGCCGTTGCCCCGGATCATCCCGTCCTCCTGCGCCGTCACGACATGGCATACTTTGCCAACTCACTGGCGCTCGCGCGTGCCCGGTTCGCGCCGACGAGCCCCGACCCGCGAGGCGGAGCGATGGCGCGCGACCCGCAGACCGGCGCGCTCATCGGGATGCTCTTCGGCCGCGCCGGGGAACGGCTGCAGCAGTTGATGCCGCCGCCGTCTCTCGAACGAAAGGTCGCCGGGGGGCGTGTCGCCCTCGCCGAGCTCAACCGCGTTGGCATCGTGGGAATTCACGACGTCGCGCGTGTCGACTCGATCTCGCAGCGGACCGCGTTCCACACCGCCGTCGAACGCAGCGCGAGCGACCTGGAGATCTTTCTCGAACTTCGGCGGCGCGGCCAGCTGACAGCGCGTGTCTACCCCGAATTGACCTTGGCGACGTTTCGGGAGCTGAAGAACGTCGGGATTACGCCGCATTCCGGCGACGACATGATCCGGTACGGCGCGCTGAAGGCGTTCGTGGACGGGTACTTGATGTTCGAGCCCTACGCGGACAATCCGAAGTACTCTGGAATCTACTCGTTCCGGTACATCGACGACCAGACCATGGAGCGCGATGTCATCGATGCCGATCGCGCGGGATTCGACCCGATGTTCCACGTGATCGGTGACCGGGCGTCCAATCTGCTCCTCAACTGGTTCGAGAAGGCGATCAAGACCAATCCACCGCGCGAGCGTCGCTTTCGCGTGATCCACGGGCATTTCATGACGCCGGCGGACATCGAGCGTACCGGCAGGCTGGGGCTGATCGTCGACGTAACGCCCTATCACCTGATCAAGGATCTGGGGACCATCGACCGGAGCGTGGGCCCGGAGCGGGCGAAGACGGGCCACGCCTGGCGATCGATGATGAAAGCGGGAGCGCGGCTCAACATCGTGTCGGACTGGCCTGGCAGCTACAACGAAATGGAGTACAAGCCGATCAACCCGCTCGAGAACATCTACTACGCCGTCACGAGGCAGCCGCTCGGTGGGCGCCCCCAGGGGCCGTGGCATCCTGAAGAGTGCTTGACGGTCGAAGAGGCGGTCCGCGCGTACACCATCAATCCGGCCTGGTCGTCCTACGAGGACAACGCGAAGGGAAGCGTGACCGTCGGGAAGCTGGCGGACCTTGTCGTTCTCTCGAAGGACATCTTGACCGTGCCTCCCGCGTCCATCCCGACCGCTGAAGTCCTGTATACGGTCCTGGGCGGGAAGGTCGTCTACGAGAAGCACTGATCGCGGGTTGGCTTGGCGTGTGACCGGCCGGCGCTGCCGGCACGGAGGTACAGATGGTCTGTCGATTGGTCTTGGGAGCGGTGATGGTGAGCGCCTGTCTGGCGACGGTCGAGGCGCAGCAGGCGCGCCCGGGTGGCGCGGCGGCTACCCAGCCTCCAGCCGAAGGGGACTTGGCCGCCTTCGTCAATTTCGACGCCAAGGACACGGCGACGAAACTCGAGGTCATTCAGCACGCGGTGTACGAGGTCAATCAGCGCCTCATCGTCGAGAGCTTCGCCCGGGAGTACGGTAGCCGCGTCCGCATCACGCGCGTCGACTATCCCAACTACGATCGGGAACTCACGCCGGCGTACGTGTTCGAACCGGTCAAGCTCGATCCGGCCAGGAGGTACCCCGCGCTCGTGGTCGTCCACGGTGGTTTCCATTTCTCCTTCACCGAGGACATCTTCGAGTTCGTCGCGCGCGCGGTGGAAGAAGGCTACATCGCGGTCTTCCCTGAGTACCGGGGCAGCCGCGGTTACGGCGCAGAGCACTACAATGCGGCCGACTATGGCGGCAAGGAAGTAGACGACGTGTTGGCCGCCGCCGAGTACGTGAAGGCGAGGCGCAGCGTGAACCCGGCGCGCATCGGCATTGTGGGCCGGAGCCATGGCGGTATGATTGCGCTCCTGGCGATCGAGCGGGCGCCCAAGGTCTTCACGGCCGCCGTGGACGTCGTGGGCCTGACGGACTTCCTCGCGTACATGGCGTACAAACCCGACTACCGCCGGGAGGAAGTCATCAGGCAGCCCCGCTTCGGCGGGAAACTGCCGTCGCAGAACCTGCCAGCCTACATGGATGTCTCGCCGTTGAACCACGTGGACGACATTCACACGCCGCTCCTGATTCACTCGACCACCGGGGACAAGACAGCACCGGTACAACTCCACGCCGAGCGCCTGATCGACGCGTTGAAGGCGCGAGGCAAGACGTTCGAGTACAAGATCTACGACCGCGCGCCGGGCGGGCACGTCTATAGCCGGGGCGACAGCCCCGAGAGCCGGGATTCGGCCGACCGAATCTTCGTGTTCCTCGCAAAACACCTGAAGGGTTGAGGGAGACCCCGATGCACACTTTCTCGGAGCGCCGCATCCTCCATGGTGCGGCCGTGATGCTCGTCGTGCTGATGCTCTCAGCGTTCCAGTCTGCTCGCGCTCAGATCGTCGAGCGGCCGCTGGTGACCGGGCAACACGGGATCGTGACGTCGCTCGATCCGCTGGCCTCGATGGCGGGGATGAAGATCCTCCTAAAAGGCGGTAACGCGTTCGACGCAGCCGTGGCGACCGCGGTGGCGGTCGCCGTCGTCGATCCCAAGAACTCGACGATCGGCGGGCAGGGTTTCGCGACGGTCCGCGTTGCCAAGACGGGCGAGGTTCTGGCGCTGAACTTCTTCGGCCCCGCGCCGAAGGGGGCAACCGTGGATGCGCTGAAGGGCAAGGACTACGGTGAGGGGTACCTCGCGACGCCCGTGCCTTCGAACGTTCGCGGCTACCAGGAACTGCACCGCAACTACGGCAGGCTCTCGTGGGCGGAGGTCCTCGAACCCGCGATCGAATTGGCCGAGAAGGGGTTCGTGGTGACCGCGGACTTCAGCCATTACGTGGAGCAGTACAAGCCGTTGCTCTCGAAGTACTCCGCCACGAGGGACGTGTTCCTGCCCGGCGGCCGGGTGCCCCAGCCGGGGGACATCTTCGTGCAGAAGGACTTGGCCTGGACCCTCAAGACGATGGCGGCCGAAGGGGCGGAGGCGTTCTACAGCGGTCCGATTGCCAAGCGAATCGTCGACTTCTATCAGAAGCACGGCGGGTTGTTGACCCCCGAGGATCTCAGCTCGTACCAGGCCCGATGGGTGAAGCCGATCTCGACCACCTATCGAGGGATCACCTTCTACACGCCGCCCCCCAACAGCAGTGGCATCGCGCTCCTGCTCGAGCTCAATCTCCTCGAAGGGTACGACCTCAAGTCGATGGGGCACAACACTCCCGA
>DASXVO010000074.1 GCA_036504215.1 Vicinamibacterales bacterium
AGGTAGTCGGCCAGTATCCGGTGCGGGCTCGGTCCGGACAGGTCGCTGAAGATACGGACGGCTCGGACGGTGTCCGCCACGTTGCTCGCGCCCCACGCCACGAAGACGGCGAGCGCGATCCCCCGCAGCCGACGGGACGGCTCGCGGACCATGAACGCCGCCAGACAGGCGATCGGCATCAGAAGCGGAAGATGAAGATATCGCACCATGGGCGGGACGCCCGTGGTGAGCATGCACGCGAGCGTGTAGGACGCCAGGCCGAAGGCGCCGACCAGCATGAGGAACGCCGCCACGTCGGTCCGGCCGTCGTCCCTGCGCCACGTCCAGGCCAGCCTGGCGAGCATCACCGACAACGTGGGGAACAGAACCCAGCCGAGGGCCGGAGAGCCGACGATCTTCGCTCCTCCCGTGTAGAGCCCGATCCGGTAGGTTCCGAAGAGGACAGGCAGACAATCGGTGAACAGGTACACGATGCGCGGCCAGAGATCGCCAGCGCGGAAGCAGGTGTTGACCGCCAGCATCCGGACCTGCATGAAGAGCGACGTGTTGTTCAGGTGGAGATTCAGGTCGTCGATGGCCAGCCAGACGAGGCCGAATCCAGCCGCCATCCGGAGTGCCCTGGTGAGCGACGATCGGCGCCAGAGCGTGCCGGCCGCCGCCTCGACAATCACGAGCGCTGGCAGCACAAACAACGTGAACTCGCGGTGCAGGTAGGCGAGCGCGAACATGGCGCCGAAGGCGAACGGCTTGTTCCGGAGCGCCCACAGGGTCAGCACGTAGAAGTACAGTTCGCCGGCGCCACAGCCCTGTCCGTCGAGCAGGCTGCCCGCGATGGCGGGAGAAGCCGCGATGAACGGGAGCGCGGCTATCAGCGCCACGGCCGGCCGAAGCCGAAGTTCCCGCCCGAGCGTCCGCATGAGGAACAACGCGGCCGCCACGTTCAGCAGCATGAGCGGAAATCGCAGCGCCGTCACGGACGGTCGGGCCAGCCAGAAGAACGGCGCAACGATCCAGGCCTGCACGCCGAGCATGTAGCTCTGGCCGTAGAAGAAGAGCGGGAATGCGCGGAACTCGCTCAAGTGCTTCGCCATCAGGCCGATGACTGCCTGGTCCGAGTCGAAGCGTGTGCTCTCCCACAGCACCCACGGCGCGGCACGCAAGGCCACCAGGGCCGAGGTGATCAGCACGGCGGCCCACCACTCGCGCCGACCGCCGTCCAGGATGGCGAGCACACGACAGCGGACAGCCAGCCATTCGACGAGGGACGCCTCAGACGACGACTGCGAATTGGCGGAGACGACGTTAGTCTTCATGGCCGTGGAGTGGGCGTGCAGCCGGTGACGGAAGGCCATGCTAGCACGCTTCAGTCACCTCGAGGCGCGCCGTCGCTCCTCGTCACGATCTGGCGCCGCGTGTCCGCGTCGTTGTTCCCCGGCGGGGCAATCAGCTATCATTCCGGCCCAATGGACCGTCGGTCAGCGCCCGGATCCCGTGCAGTACCCGTCCTCTGGGTCATCCTGCTCTACGCGCTGCTCGAGGTCGCATTCGCGTACCCGCTCTCGATGCATCCCTGGGACACCGCGCTGCGCATCGGATCCGACACGGATCTGTACACCTGGACGCTGGCCTGGGACGCCCACGCCTTCCTGCACCGCCCGCTCTCGATCTTCGACGCGAACATCTTCTACCCTGCGCCAAACACGCTCGCCTTCTCGGAGAACCTGATCGGGGCCGCGTTCATCTCGGCACCCGTTCAGTGGATCACCGGCAATCCAGTCCTGGCGTTGAACTTCGCGGCACTGAGCTCGGGCGTGCTCTCCGGCCTCGGTGGCTACGTGCTGGGGCGGGCTCTTGGAATGAGCCGGCTGGCCGCCTTCCTGTCGGGCCTCATCTACGCCTTCGGGCCGCCGCGGTTCCTCCGCCTCGGACAACTCCATCTGACCACGGTCCAGTGGATTCCATTCGGCCTCGCGTCGCTGCACCGATACCTGGACGGCGGGCGCCGCCGCGATCTCTGGATGGCCGTCGGGTTCTTCACGCTGCAGGTGCTGTCGAGCGGCCATGGCGCGGCGTTCATGGCAGTCGCCTACGTGGCCCTCCTCATCTACCGTGTCGCTCTCGGAGACGAGGTTGCGCCGTTCAGGCGGCTGCGCGACTTCGGCATGCCCGGCCTCCTGCTGGTACTACCCATCGTCTTTGCCGTGCTGCCGTATCGGAGCGTCCAGCAGGAGGGGCTTCGACGGACGCTGGACGACTGGACGGCCACCTTCGAGAGCCTGCTCGCTTCCCCGTCACATCTGCACCAGTACCTCATCTCGCTCGTGCCGGGCCTGAGAATCAACCAGCGAGGGAAGGCGTACCTCTTCCCCGGCGTGCTGCCTGTCCTGCTCGCGGCAATCGCGCTGTGGCCACGCTGGCGTCGGGCACCAGTCGAGGCGATCGTGGCCGGGACCACGAGTGTTGTGGCGGTGCGTGCCAGTTGGCGTGAGCGGTGCCAACGCGGGATGGCGGTCGTGCTCGACCTCATCGCGCTCGTCAGCCTGGTAACGGGCGTCTTTGTCGCGATCGGTGGGCCGCTCAGGATCCGGTGGGCGGGCGCCCCGGTCTTCTCGGCGGCCGGGCCGTGGCGGCTGTGGCTGGCGGCGTCCGCGGCCCTCGGAATCCGTCTCGGCATCCGCCGATGGGTCCCGCTCGACCCGCACCAACCCGTGGTCGTGATGAAGCGCCTCCAGGTGATCTGGCGTGCCGTGGTGCTTCGAGTGCAGGCGTGGCGGGCCACGCATCGACAGTCACCGTCCCTCTTCTACGGCCTGCTCGCACTCATCGCCTTTCTGATGACCACCCCCCGGCCGTTGACGCTGTGGCCCTACGTCTACTCCTGGCCCGGCTTCAACTTCATCCGGGTTCCGTCGCGGTTTGCGATGCTGGGGCTGATGTGCGTCGGCGTGCTGGCGGGGCTCGGGTTCGACAGGTTGTTCGCCCGGCGCCGGCGGGCCTGGCGCGCCGTCGCCGCCGGGCTGGCCGCGGGCGTGCTCGTGGCCGAGTATGCGACGATGCCGCTCACGAACACGTTGCCGTATACGATCGATATCCCCGCGATCGACCAGTGGCTCGACACCAGGCCCAAGCCCTTCTCGGTGGCCGAAGTGCCGGTCCTGCCGCACGTGCGTGAGTCCGACGCGGCCCGGTACGAGAAGCGGCAGTCGGTCTACATGACGCACTCGATGGCCCACTGGCAGAAGACGATCCACGGGTCCAGCGGTTTTCGGCTGCTGCTCCACGACCGGCTCAACGCCGAGCTCAGCACGTTCCCAAACCGGACCGCGCTCGAGAGCCTGGTCCAAATCCACGTCACCTACCTCGTGGTTCACACCGATCTCTACCAGACCGGCGAATGGGCCCAAGTGGAGCCGCGCTTCGCCGAGTTTGCGGAATGGATGACGCTCGAGCACGTCGAAGGGGCCGGCCGCGTGTATTCCCTGCATCGCCCGCGGCAGGAGTAGGGCAGCCGTGTGTCGGCCGAGGAGTCGGTGGGTCGAGAGGAGCACATGTTCAACTGGTCGTCATCCACGGCTTCGGTGACCGGGGAGGGCGCGGCGCGGCCCGGCGCGCGCCGGATCGCGTGGGGCCGGGAACTCGTGACGCTGGCGCTGTTCGTGTTGCTGGCCGTGGCGCACACCTGGCCCCTGGCCAGCGCGCCGAATACGTGGTGTCGCAACGACAATGGGGACGCCGGCCTCAACGAGTGGGCACTCGCGTGGGTGGCGCACCAGGTGGTCCGGGATCCGGTGCACCTGTTCGACGCGAACATCTTCTATCCCGAACGACGCACGCTGGCGTTCTCCGAGCATCTGCTGCCGGAGGCCGCGCTCGTGGCTCCGCTGCTGTGGGGCGGTGGGTCGCCAGTGCTCGCCCACAACGTTGCCCTGCTGGCGGGATTCGTGTTGACGGGCTGGGCGATGTGCTTCGTCGTCCGGCGGTGGACTGGCAGCCTGGCGGCGGGGCTCGTGGCGGGGTCGCTCGCGGCCTTCAACGCGCACACTCTGACGCGCCTGGCAAATCTCCAGGCGCAGCACGTCCAGTACCTGCCCCTGGCCCTTCTGGCGCTCGATCGGCTGCTCGACTCCCCGCGCGTACGACACGCCCTGGCCCTGGCCGCGTACGTGACGCTGCAGGTCCTGTCGTCCAGCTACTTCCTGCTCTTCACCGTGGTGACCGTCGCCGCGTCCAGCCTCGTTCGACCCGGCGACTGGCTTGGCGCCCGCTTTCGACGAGTGGCTCCCCTGCTGCTGCTTGCCGTGCTCGTCGCGGTGCTCGCGCTCCTGCCGGTGATCGCCACCTATTGGCTGGTGCGCCAGGAGCAGGGGTTCGTGCGCACGATGAAGGACGTTCGAACCTACTCCGCCATCTGGACCGACTACCTCGCGACCGGGGCGCTCGTGCACTGGGGCTGGAGCGGGCGCTTCTTCCGGGGGAACGGTTACTTTCAGGGATTCACGGCGCTTGGCCTGGCCGGGCTGTGCCTGGTGACGGGAACCGCGCTGAAGGACCGCCGGGCCAGGATGTGCCTGGCCGCCGCGCTCGCGGCCTTCGTGCTGTCGTTCGGCTCGCAGTTGCCGTTCTACGAGTTCCTCTTCAATCACGTCCCGCTATTCGATACGGTCCGGTCGGTCGATCGCTTCGCGCAGGTGACGATCCTCGGCGTGGCCGCGCTCGCAGGCTTCGGCGTCGCGTGGTGTCTGAGGAAGGCAACCAGTCGGCGCCAGGCCCTGATCCTGGCGTTCGTGTTGCTGGCGGCGGTCAACATCGAGGCGTGGCGAGGGCCGCTGACCTATACGAGGTTCGAGGGGCTTCCGCGGGTTCTCAGGAGCCTGGCCGGGGCACCTGGCGCCGTGGTCGTCTACTTTCCCTACTACCACCGCGGCGGCGAGGCCGGCCTCAATTCCCGATTCATGTTGTGGTCCACGCTGAACTGGCGCCCGATGCTGAACGGGTACTCGGGATTCATGCCCGCCAGCTTCCACCGGACCGCGGATGCCGTGGGTCGGTTCCCGGACGCCGCAAGCCTCGGCTACCTGCAGAGCGTCGGCGTCACGCACATCGTGGTGGACGGGGCCAATATGAACAAGCCCCAATTCCACCAAGTGACCGAGGCCGAGGGATTGAAGCTGTGGGCGAGCGACGGGACGGTCTTCATCTACACGATTCGCTGATGACCCGGTCCGACGGCGCCCGTTTCGCCCGCGTCCGGTTCAGGCGGCGCCGGTCGAATCGCGCCCGGTCGCGCGCACCGGCCACGAACGCGCGAGGGCTATGCCCGCGACCAGGATGAGGGCGACGGTCAGCATGGCCGCGAGGTTCGGGACGTACGTCCAGTAGCTCGAAAAATCCCAGAAGTAGAACGAGGGGAGCAGGCCGCGGATTCCCAGCGGGAAGAGGCTGTCCCGCTCGGCGATCTTCTCCGACAGGTAGGGGAACAGCACATCCGGCGTTCTGAGCCATCGGACGGCGAGCGCCGCCTGGTAGACCAGCGCCACGACCGTCGCGGCCGGCAGGTATCGGCGCAGACGCGGGTATGCCGCCAGGCCGGTCACCATCGGCACGGCCCAGAGCCACATCGCGGGCCAGGCAAAGCGCGACGTTGGCGCGCCGCCGCCGTACCGCGCGAGCTCGAGGGAATTCGGTCCGATCAGGGACAGGTAGAGCAGTCCCCAAAACGCCGCCTGCGCCGGTTGGCGGCGGAAGAAGAGGGGCAGGAACAGGACGCCGGCGAGTAACAGCGGATTCCGCACGAACATCCCCTGGCTCTGATCGAGATGCAGGCCAAGGAAGATCTCCGCGGCCCTCGAAGGCACCGACGCCACCTCCGCGATGAAGCGGCCGCCAGTGAGGTTGTCGTAGGCCCAGACGTTGAACGCCACCAGTCCGAGCGGACCGACCACGAGGCACCCGGCGCTCATGAGCGCCATTCGTGCGGTCGCGGGTCTTGCCGTCCGGGACGCGTGCCACGCGACGCCCAGCAGGCCGGCCAGGAAGACTCCAGACGTGGCGACGAACTTCACGTTGAGCCAGGTGAGCAGCCCCATCGCGAGGCCCGCTCCGGCCCATGCCAGCGGCCTGGCGTCATCCTCCTCGCGGTTCAGCAGCCACAGCGCGAGCGCCGTCGCGAACACGCCCGCCGGCAGGTCGGGAAAGATCCGCGATCCGCCGAAGCACGCCGGGCTGCACACGACGACTCCAAGCGTCAGCCAGGCGGCGTCGGCGGGCGTCAGCCGGGCGCGGGTCCACCGGACGATCGACCACGGCAGCAGCGCCATCAGGAGGCACAGCCAGATCCTGACAGCGGCTTGGCCCTGGAGCCAGAAGGGGAGCGCGATCAGGATGGACATCCCGGGCGTATGGAACGGCATCCACCGATGCTGGACGAAGACCATGTGCGGCGGGACCGGCCCGAAGATGGCGGCGGTCTGCGCATCGCGCGCATAGGCGGGGCGGAGGTCGAAGCTGGCGTCGGTGACCAGGCTGTCGGCCATGATCAGGTAGTGGGGCTCGTCGCCGTTGGTGCCCGCCTTCCCGATGGTCAGCGCGCAGACGATCAGCGCGAGGATGGTCGGCAAGAGCACGACGGCCAGGAGCGTCCGGCGCGATCGGGCGGTCAGTGTCGGGAGCGTCATCGGTCGGAGAGTATACCCCAGCAGCCCGGCGGCCGACGCCGCGTGCCGGGCGGCGTGCCGGGCGGCGTCTGGCGCGGGCGGCTCCGCGCGGAAGGGGCGGGACCACAGTGCTACAATCGGGCCCCGTGGGTCGTGACCTTGGCGCTCCGTCCGTCCGGATCTCTCTCTTGTCCCGCGAGACGTGGCTGGTCGTGCTCTTGTACGTGGCGCTCACGCTGCTTCTGGCGTATCCGATCTCGATGCACCCCTCGACGCTCAGATTCCCGACGGGGCCGGACGGGGACCTGGGCATGTATCTCCTGGGATGGAATACCCACGCGTTCCTCGACAAGCCCTGGGCGATCTTCGACGCGAACATCTACTATCCGCAGCGCCTGACGCTCGCGTACGGCGAGAACGTGATCGGAATCTCGCTGTTCGCCGCGCCGGTCATCTGGATCACCGACGATCTCCTGCTGGCCGCCAACTTCGTGGCCCTGCTGTCGTGCGTCCTGTGCGGGCTCGGGGCGTACGTGCTCGCCCGGCGCCTCGGACTCAGCGTCGCGGCAGCCGTGCTGTGCGGGGTCATCTTCGAGTGCTCGCCGCCACGGTTCTTCCGCGTGACCCAGATGAACCTGTCGTCCGTGCAGTGGATCCCGTTCGCGTTGGCTTCACTGCACGCCTACCTCGACGAAGGGCGGAAGCGGGACCTTCGCGTTGCGGCGGGGTTCTTCTCGCTGCAGGCGCTCTCCAGCGGCCACGGTGCGGTGTTCATGAGCGTGACGCTCGCCCTGTTCGGGGCGTACCGCATTCTGCTCGGCGAACCCCTCCGCCTGTTCCGGCGCGTGCGTGACCTCGGGGTGACGGGCGTCCTGCTGCTCGCACCGGCCGTCCTGGTGTTCCTGCCCTACCTGGCGGTGCAGGACGACGTTGGCCTGAGGCGCGGCCTGGGGAGCTGGACCCAGGACCTCACGTCGTTTCTCGCGTCGCCGTCGCACGTGCACGCCTTCCTGTTGTCGGCTGTCGGCGCGGCTCGCGTCAACCAAACCGCCCAAGCGTACCTGTTCCCAGGGTATGTGCCGCTTCTGCTCGCGCTGGTTGCGCTGGCCTGGCCCCGGCTCGGGCGTTCCCGGCGCGAGACGCCGCCACTGGCCATCGATCGCGGGCCCACCGGGCCGGGCGACGGGTCCGCCGATCCGGTCGTTGCCGATGTGGATGGCGCGACGAGACCCGAGCGCGGCGTCGGCACGCCGGGCGCATGGACGCGCGTCGCCCTCCTCGCCGACCTCGGCGCGGTGGCGTCTGCAGTACTCGGCCTCGTGGTGATCTACGCGGGGTCGATCAGGTGGAAGGTGGGACCCGTCGTGATCTTGACGGCCCGGGACGCGTTTCGCCCCTGGATGTTCTTCGCGATCTGCGTGATCGCCAGGCTGGCCATTCTCCGGCGCGCGCCCCTCCATGCCCGACGCCGCCTGTTCACATGGTGGTCGGCGGTGGCCCCCCTGGCCCGGGGAGGCTGGAAGGCGTGGCGACCCGCGATGGCGAGCGTCGTGCGACTGCCGGCGGTGACCGTTCGCCTCGCCCGGCTCGCATGGGTCCGGCTGGGGCCGGTGCGGCGATGGGCGAGCGTGCAGAGAACGGACGCGACCGGCTTCTACGGCGTGCTCACCGCGGTGATGTTTGGACTCGCGCTCGGACCACCCTACGGACTCTGGCGGTACGTGTACTCGTTGCCCGGGTTCAACTTCATTCGCGTGTCATCCCGCTTCTCGATTGTCCTCGTGCTCGGCCTGGCGGTCCTCGCGGCAATTGGCTTCGACAGGCTCACGGCCGGCCGAACGCGGAGGATACGCACGCGGCTCGCGGTGATCGTCGGGGCGCTCCTGGTCGCGGAGTTTGCAGCCATGCCCATGCGCGCCGTCCCGAGCAACCTCGAGGTACCCGCCATCGATCGCTGGCTCGACACGAAGGCGAAGCCGTTCGTCATCGCCGAACTGCCGTTGCCGAGCTACGACTACGCGGGGGCCTTCGAGCGACAGCAGGTCGCCTACATGATTCACTCGACGGCGCACTGGCAGAAGACCATTCACGGGTATAGCGGCTGGCGGACTGCGCAGCACATGGACCTGTACAAGAGCCTGGAAGGTTTTCCAGACGAGACGAGCCTGCGGAACCTGGCGGAGATCGGCGTCACCGATCTCGTGGTCCACACCGACCGGTATCCGTCCACCGAGTGGCCGAAGATCGAGGAACGGATCGGGCACTTCCAGGCCTGGCTCACGCTCGAGCACGTCGAGGGGGGTGGGCGAGTCTACTCGCTGCGGGCGCCGCGCGCCGCCACGTCCCGCTGACGGGTGAGATCAGTACTTCAGCGCCAGCTCGATGGCGTCCAGCTTGTGCCGTGAGATCAACCCGTACCACTCGGCGACGCTGATGCTCCGCGTATTGCGGATGTGTCGCCGCCTCCTGAGCATCGTCGGCAGGCGCCAGAGCGCGGCGAGGCGAGCCTGGATCAACAGGACGAAGAGCCGCATCACCGAGTACTCCTTCACGAACTGCGAGGACAGCCCCTGGTGCGTGTAGGCGGCGTACGCCTGCATGGCGTAGCGGTTCATCGTGAAGAGCGGCGATGCCAGGACGAGAAAGCGCGGCATCCACTTCCACAGGCAGTAGATGCGGTTGCGCTCGACATGGAAGGCCTTGAAGACCGAGTAGTTGCCGGCTGTCGCCGACTTCTTGTGCCGCACCCGCGCGGTCGGGACGTACCAGCACTTCCATCCCGCGAGCTGTCCCCGCACGCCGAGATCGAGGTCCTCGAGGTAGCAGAAGAAGTCCTCGTCGAAGTCCCCGATTTGGTCGAGCATGGCCTTTCGAAGCGCACACGCGCACCCGTGAGGGGCCAGCACCTCTTCGGCGCGATCGTATTGTCCCTGGTCCTTCTCGTCCCATCCTCTCGACCGGCAGACGCCATCCGGATAGACCAGCAGCCCCACCGAGTCGAAGAAGATCGGCTGGTCCGCCCGTACGACCCGACACGCGAGCTGGCCGACATCCGGTCTTTCCGCGGCGAACGCCATCAACTCCGCGATGACATCGGCGTCGCAGATGGCGTCTGAATTCAGCAGGAAGATCCACTCGCCCGTTGCCACGCGGAAGCCCGCGTTGTTGCCGGCGGCGAACCCGAGATTCCCGGCGTTCCTCACGACCACCAGGCGGTCACCGAATCGGTCGATCGCGTGATCGACCGACGCGTCGGTCGATCCATTGTCCACGAGGACGACCTCGAGTGCCGGCCACGTCTGGGCGAAGAGGGAGGCGAGTGCGTCGAGGAGCATCTCCCCGCCGTTCCAGTTGACGACGATGGCGCTGACGAGTGGGGTTGCCGCAGGGAGTGAGCGGTCGGCCGACGTGGGCATGGTGGTGGCTCAATTCGCCGCGGTTCGTGGGCCGTCTGCCGACGCGGCCGGCTTCGTGCTCACCACGACGAATTCGTTGTGGGCGAAGAACCTGCCGGCCCATCGCGGAAGCGGAAAGGAGAACGACCGGTCCGGTCGGCAGCCCACGCATGCCGCAATACGAGCGAGTTTCCCGAAGTCCACGAACTCCACGTGTGTGGGATCGCTCGCCTGCCCGGCTTCTTGCGGGGTGATCAGGATGACCTGGCCGTTGTCTCGGACGAGACCGGCGTAGCGGGCGAGTAGCGAGACGGTCTCGTCCACTCCCAGGTGTTCCGCCACGTGGGCCAGCAGGAGAGAATCGAAACGTCCGGGTGCGTGGTAATCGACGGAGCGCTCGAACTCGTCCGGCGTGAAGACCACGAACCCCCGATCGCGGGCGACGCGCAGACAGTGCTCGTTGACGTCGATGCCCACCCCGTTTCCGCCAAGGTGGATGAGGTTACGGCCGATGCCGCAACCGATATCGAGGGTGAAGCCCGGGTCGAGTCGCCGGAGGTTCCAGCGGTAGGGCGCCTGGACATCCAGCCACTGCTTCCATCTCGCGGTCTGGGCACGCACCAGCCGTTCAGCGTACAACCTGCTCTGAACGTCCATCCGGGCCATCATACCCGAGGTGGCGGCCGATCCGGCACCTGGCCGTCCGAGCGCACCGGCTAGAACCTGGCGACTCCCATGATGTACGGTCCACTCAGCTTGAACGAGCCCGTATCCGTCTTCACGCGGTAGGAGACGTCCAGCGAGCGATAGCCGCCCTGCACGCCGACGTTGTTCGTGAAGTTCAACGTCCCGTAGATATCGAAGTCCACGTAGCGGCCATCGTACCGATTGGCCTTGTCCACGCTGGTCGGCAGCTTGAAGCCGGTGACCTCGCCGGTGATGGCGACGTTCGCGACGGGGTAGACGCGGACGATGCCGCCGATCGTCGGGATGGGCGCGCGCACCCGGGCGTACTCGGAATCCACCGGGCTCGCGAGGTTGACCTCGACGTCCGTGTACTTCGCCTCGAGGATCAGGCCAACGAAGCCGCGGTCCCGATAGATGAAGTCGTACTCGTAGCCGAACCGCATCGCCTTCCAGTCGAGGGACGAATTCACCGGCATGCCGACGTTGTACGCGATGCCGTTGAACACGATCCGCCGCTTGAGGATGGCCTCGGCACTGTAGTTGATCGGGATGTAGCCGAACCGGAACTTGTGCTTCTTGAACGGCCGCAGCACCAGCCTGAATTCCTTGAACGTCGTCTTGCTCATGCCCAGATCGTTGACCCCGTCGATCTGATCGCCGATGATGCCCAGGGATTCACTCGACACCAGCATTTCCGGGGTCGGACTGATCAGGCCGACGCCGAACTCCACGTGGTAGGTCTCGCCCGTGGCCGGTTCGTTGATCGGGGCTTTCCGGTACTGTGCGCTGGCCGACGACGCGCCGAATACGACGGCCACGACCGAGAGGAACACGAGAACACGGGTTATCAGGCGCATGGTCCTTCCTTGTGCGTGGGGCACGGTGGGCGCACTTCTCCCTGTTGCCCTTATCGGCCGGAGCCCAGTCGGACTGTAGCCCCTCGACCGACCTGAATCCACCGGCGTACCGACGAGACGAGGATGATGATGACGCACGCCATCATGACGACCGTGAGAACCGAGTTCAGGTAGCCCTGCACGTGCATCGCGGGGTCGGTTCCGACAGCCATCGGCCAGAAGTTGTCCCTCACGCTCATCCATCCGGCGGTCAGCGTCGTCGTCGACAGGAAGACGAGCGGGACGACCGTGACCCAGCAGTAGCGCGCACGGCCGAGATTGATCAGGATGGTCGTGCCGATGAGGAGGGCGATCACCGCCAGGAGCTGGTTGCTGATGCCAAACATCGGCCAGATCGTGCCGATGCTGCCGGTCCAGATGAAGTAGCCCCATCCGAGGACGACCAGCCCGGTGGAGATCACCGTGCCGGGCATCCAGTCGGTTCGGGCGAACGGCTTGTAGAAGCGGCCGAAGAACTCCTGCACGAGGAAGCGGGCCACCCGCGTGCCGGCGTCGATGGTCGTGAGGATGAAGAGCGCCTCGAACATGATGGCGAAGTGGTACCAGTAGTCCATCAGGCCCTTCATGCCGGGGAGACCGCTGAAGATCTGGGCCATGCCGACCGCCAGCGACACCGCGCCGCCCGTCCGACCCGTGACGGTCTCGCCGACCGCCTGTTCGAGCGCGTGGAGGTTGACCGCCGGGATGCCGAGCGACGCGAAGACCGCGGGCGGCACGTTGATGGCGAAGTAGTCGCCGGGATAGAGCGACGTGGCGGCCAGCAGCGCCACGATCCCCACGAGGCCCTCGATGAGCATGGCGCCGTAGCCGATCGGCCGGATGTCGGATTCCTTGTCGATCATCTTCGGCGTGGTCCCCGAGCCGATGAGGGCGTGGAATCCCGAGATGGCGCCGCAGGCAATCGTGATGAAGACGAAGGGGAACAGCGGCCCCTTGATGATCGGCCCGCCGCCCGCGACAAACCGCGTGACGGCCGGCATGTGCAGTTCCGGGTTGACGATCATCACGCCAAAGACCAGCAGCGCGATGGTGCCGATCTTCATGAACGAGCTCAGGTAGTCGCGGGGCGCGAGCAGCATCCAGACCGGCAACACGGAGGCGACGAAGCCGTAGACGGCCATCGCGACGATGAGTTGATTGTGCGAGAGGAGGAAGATCTGCCCGAAGGCCGACGCGGCGAGCGGTTTGCCGAAGGCCACGGCGCACAGCAGGCCGATGACGCCGATCACGGTCGCTTCCGCGATCTTCCCCTTGCGGAAACGGTACATGTAGAAGCCCATGAACAGGGCGAGCGGGATGGTCGAGCCGATCGTGAAGGTGCCCCAGGCGCTCTCGCTGAGGGCGTTGACGACGACGAGGCCGAGGCCCGCCAGCGCGATGATGACGATGAAGAGGACGGCCACGCCGGCGGTGATGCCGGCGACGGTGCCGATCTCCTCGTGCGCGATCTCGGCCAGCGAACGACCGCCGCGCCGGGTGGACGCCCAGAGGATGATCAGGTCGTGCACGGCGCCGGCGAGGACGACGCCGGTGACGAGCCAGATGAGTCCGGGCGCGTAGCCGAATTGTGCCGCGAGCACGGGACCAACCAGCGGACCGGCTCCGGTGATGGCTGCGAAGTGATGGCCGAACAGCACCCAGCGGGTCGTCGGGTAGTAGTTGTGACCGTCGTATTGAGTGTGCGACGGCGTCGTGCGAGTGTCGTCCAGCACGAGCAGGCGCGCCGCGATGAAGCCGCTGTAGAACCGGTAGGCGATGACGAGAATGCAGAGAATGGGAACGATGAGATACAGCGCATGCATGGCGGGATTTTATGCGAGAAACGAGAATTGGAACATGAGGAATGGAGGTTGGGCGGTGTGATACGTTTATGAGATGCTTCCGGCAGTCCGACGCCTCCTGCCCTATCTCCTGCGCTACCGGCGTCAGTTCCTGCTCGGTCTCGCCTTGGTCGGCGTCACGACCGGTGTCTCGCTCGTGACGCCCTGGGTGCTCAAGCTCGCGATCGACGATCTCTACCGCGGCGTCACCCGAGGCAAGCTCGGTTACTACTCGCTGCTGCTGCTCTCGATTGCGGTGACCGGCGCGACGTTCCGCTTCCTGATGCGCCGCATCATCATCGGGGTGTCGCGCAACATCGAGTACGACCTCCGCAACGACTTCTTCGCGACCCTCCAACGGTTTCCGCTGCTGTACTTCCAGTCGCGGCGCACGGGCGACCTGATGTCGCGGGCGACCAACGACCTCAATGCGGTCCGGATGACGGTCGGCCCGGCGATCATGTACTCGGCGAACACGGCCATCCTGTTCGTCATCGCCATCGTGATGATGCTCTCCCTCGACGCGCGCCTGACGCTGGTCGCGCTGATCCCGCTGCCGTTCGTGTCCATTGCGGTCCGCTATTTCGGTGCGGCGATCCACCGGCGGTTCGAGCGCATCCAGGCACAGCTCTCGGACCTCAGCGCCGTCACGCAGGAGGCGCTCTCCGGCGTGCGCGTGGTCCGGGCGTACGGCCAGGAGCGTGCGGAGATGGAACGCTTCGGCCAGGCGAACCGCGAGTACCTCGAGCGCAACCGGCGGCTCGTCCGGCTCCAGGGGTTCTTCTATCCGACGATGTCGCTGTTCCTCGGCCTGGGATCCCTGCTGGTGCTGTGGCTGGGGAGCCGGGAGGTCATCCTCGGCCGCATCACGATCGGCGAGTTCGTCGCGTTCAACGCGTACCTCGTGATGCTGTCGTGGCCGATGATCGCGTTCGGCTGGGTCACCAACATGGTGCAGCGCGGGATGGCCTCATGGAAGCGGATGCTGGAGGTCTTCGACACCGAGGCGGCGATCGGCGATCCGCCCGAGGACCGCCGTGTGGTGCTGTCGGAGGTGAAAGGCGCCATCGAGTTCCGCGACCTGACGTTCCGCTACGGGGACCGGCCGGTCCTCGAACACGTCTCGCTGCTCATCGAGCCGGGCCAGACGGTCGCACTGGTTGGTCCGACCGGCTCTGGAAAGTCGACGTTGATCAGCCTGCTGCCCCGGCTGTTCGATCCGCCGCCGGGCACGGTGTTCATCGACGGCGTCGATGTCCGAGACCTGTCGCTGGCGCAGCTTCGCGGAGTGATCGGCTTCGTGCCCCAGGAGGCCTTCCTGTTCTCCGAGTCGGTGGCCGACAACATCGCGTTTGGCGTGGCGGGTTCCGGCGGGGCCGACCGCGACCGCGTCGCGTGGGCGGCCGGCGTCGCGCGCCTCGACACGGACCGGACGGAATTCCCGCACGGGATCGACACGATGGTGGGCGAGCGGGGCATCACGTTGTCGGGCGGCCAGAAGCAGCGCGCGGCGATCGCGCGCGCCGTGATGACCGACCCGCGCATCCTGGTGCTCGACGATGCGCTGTCGGCGGTGGACACGTACACCGAGGAGGAAATCCTCGCGAGACTCCGTGGCGTGATGCGGCAGCGCACCTCAATCCTCGTCTCACACCGGATCTCGACCGTGCGGGATGCCGATCTGATTCTCGTGCTCGAGCAGGGCCGCATCATCGAACGCGGGCACCACGACGATCTCGTGCGACGCGACGGATTCTACGCGGAGTTGTACCGGAAGCAGTTGCTCGAAGAGGAACTGGCGGCATCGTGAGGCGGACGGCAGGGCGGCTTGCCCCGAGCGAGCGGAGCGAGTTGAGGGGACGGGTGGCGAGGGGACCGAGCGCCCAGCGCCCAGAGACCAGAGTCGAGTGCATGTCCATCCAGGAAGAGGAAGTTCTCGGCAAGTCCTATGACGCCCGGCTGATGCGGCGGCTGCTGGGATACCTGCGTCCTTATCGGCCGCAGGTGGCGGGCGCGCTGGCGGCCATCATCGGGGGCGCCGCGCTCCAACTCGGGCAGCCCTACCTGTTGAAGGTCGCGATCGACCGGTACATTGCGCAACACGACCTGGCCGGTCTGAACCTGATCGCGGTCGGCTTCCTGGGCATCCTCGTCGGCTCGTTCGTGCTGGAGTACATCCAGACGTACGTCCTGCAGTACGTCGGACAGCGGATCATGTACGACATGCGAATGCAGATCTACGGGCACCTGCAGCGCGTGGACGTCCAGTACTACGACCGCAACCCGGTCGGCCGGCTCATGACTCGGGTGACGACCGACGTGGACGTGCTGAACGACCTGTTCGCGTCCGGCGTCATCACCGTATTCGGCGACGTGTTCGCACTGGCCGGGATCATGGGCGCCCTGCTGGTCATGAACTGGCGGCTCGCGCTCGTGACCTTCTCCGTTCTCCCGATCATCGTCTTCATCACGCAGTGGTTCCGCCGCAACGTCCGGGAGTCGTACCGGACGGTGCGGACGTGGATCGCGAAGATCAACGCCTTCCTGCAGGAGAACATCAGCGGGATGTCGACGGTGCAGCTCTTCCGCCGCGAGGCCGAGAACTTCCGCCGCTTCGACGCGATCGACCGGGGCCACCGCGACGCCAACATCGAATCGGTCTTCTACTACGCCGTCTTCTATCCGGCCATCGAGGTGACGAGCTCGATCGCGATTGCGCTCATCATCTGGTACGGCGGCGGGCTCGTGATCGCGAGTGCGTTGACGCTGGGCTCGCTGGTGGCCTTCATTCAGTACTCGCAGCGGTTCTTCCGCCCGATCAGCGACATCTCGGAGAAGTTCAACCTGCTCCAGTCGGCGATGGCCTCGTCCGAGCGGATCTTCAAGCTGCTCGACACGGAGGTGAAGATCCGGGATGGAGAGGTTCAGGCCGCCGGGCGTGCCCCGGTGGGCCACCTCGTCTTCGACCACGTCTGGTTCGCCTACAACGGCGAGGAGTACGTCCTGCGCGACGTGTCGTTCGAGGTGCGGCCGGGACAGCGCGTCGGCGTGGTGGGGGCGACCGGGGCCGGCAAGTCCACGCTCATCAACCTGCTCATGCGGTTCTACGACGTGAGCCGTGGCCGCATCCTGATCGACGGCGTGGACATCCGGGAGATGCGAATCGCCGATGTCCGGTCGCGGTTCGGTCTCGTGCTCCAGGACGTTCAGTTGTTCTCGGGCACCATCGCCAGCAACATCAGGCTGGGTTCGGCCGACATCTCCGACGACGACGTGCGGCGCGCGGCGGCGGCGGTGCACGCGGACGCATTCATCGATCGGCTGCCCGCCGGGCTGTCGAGCCCGGTGGGCGAGCGCGGGGCGAGCCTGTCGGTCGGCCAGAAGCAACTGCTGTCGTTCGCCCGCGCCCTCGCATTCAACCCGCGCGTGCTGATTCTCGACGAGGCGACGTCGAGCGTCGATACCGAGACCGAGCTCCTGATCCGGGACGCCCTGACGGTCCTCATGGCGGGCCGGACGACAATCGCCGTCGCCCACCGGCTCTCCACCATCCAGGACATGGACGCCATCCTGGTGTTCCACAAGGGCGAACTCCGCGAGGCGGGTGCCCATCAGCAACTTCTGGCCACGCGCGGCATCTACTACCGCCTGTATCAGCTGCGGTACAAAGACCAGGAAGCGCGGGTCGGCTAGCGCTGGGGGAACTGCGGCAGGTCGGTCGATGGCGACGGCCGGCGGGAGGCCGGCGCAGCCTGTTTCGCCTTCGACTTGTCGCGCCAGGGTAGCAGCGTGTCGAGCAGGCTCGGGCCCGATGCCGACGGGTTCCAACCCAGACGCAGGACGAACACCTGGACCGCGCGGCGGCCGAATCGCGTGGCCTCGCTGCAGTTGCGCGTGTAGATGTCGAGTGTCCGGCCGCGGACGACAGGCCCGGTGTCCATGATGGTGTAGATGCCGTCGTACGGGGCGCCAAGCTTCGAGATCTGGATGATCGAACCGGTCGGCAGGACGTCAGGGTCGGCGGCCGCGATGCCAGTGCGCGGGGCCAGGCCCGACGCCGTCACGTCCCCGGTGCAGTAGGCGCTGGCGGTGAAACGCAGGCGGGTGCCCGGCCCGGGGTCGGCCTTGTCTTCCCGAAGCAGCGCCTGCCGGGCCGCGTACTTCGAGTCGAGGATCGTCGCCTGGTAGACCAGGACGAATCCGCCCGCCGCGAACAGCGTGACCACCAGCTTGCGCCAGAGGGAATGGGAGATGCGCATCAGTGCTTCGTCCTGAGCCGTGCCTCCTGCATGTGCTTGTACCGCGCCTCGATGAACCCGCGAGTCAGCCAGTACGCGACGATGGACAGGAGCGCCGCGCCGAGGAGCGATCCGACGAAGTACGGCCAGAACAGCGGGCGCATCTGGTGCGCCAGCTGGCTCCAGAAATCCGCCTGGAACAACGACAGCTCGAACAGGTGGCGAACGCCGTCGCCAAACCCCTCCGGCAGCTTCGTGCCCAGCAGCCACGCCCCCGCGGCGGTTGTCACCGCGTACCACGCGGCGATGATCCACGGCAGGTTCGAGTACACGCCAATCAGGACCGCCACGCGGTTCAGGTTGAAGACGAACGCCACGCCGAGCGCCAGGACCGTGTGCAGCCCCAGGAACGGTGAGAACCCGAAGAACACGCCGACGGCGAAGGCCGCCGCCGTGCGCCGCGGCGTATCGTGTATGTGCAGCAGCGCCTCGGTCCACTTGCGGAGGAGGGCGCGCGTGATGGCAATCATCGAAAGTGTGCGAACCCTTGGGGTAGTGGAAGCGCTCCGCCGTCTCGCCGCAGCAGCACGTCTCGCCCCGTCGTCACCATGCCGATATGGGTGCAGGGCACGTCGCCGGCCAGCTTCATCACCGCCGCGAGTGCCCGCCGGCGCCTGGGCGGGACGGTGAAGAGCAACTCGTAGTCTTCGCCGCCAGACACCGCCGCATCGATGGGATCCACGCTCCCGTGCTCGACGAACCAGCGGCGAGCCGCGTCCGGTATGGGAAGCGGGCCGCCGTCGATCGTCATGCCGACGCCGCTGGCGCCCGCGACCTGGTGCACCGCATCGGCCAGTCCGTCACTGAGATCCATGCACGACGAGGCGACGCGATTGCGCGCGAGCAGCAATCCCAGCCGAACCCGCGGCTCCGGGGTCAGGAACCGCGCCTCGCATGCCGCGAGGTCTCCGTTCGGGACCACCGACCGCTCGCCCCCCGGCGAGGCCCGATGGCGGCACGCCAGAAAGCCGGCATAGGCCGTCCCAACGGTACCGCTGACGTACACGCGCTCGCCAGCCCTGGCGCCGCCACGGCGCATGACGCGCCGCGGCTTGATCGATCCGAACGCCGTCACGTCGATGACGAGCGGGCCCGGAGAACGCGCGATGTTCCCGCCGATCAACACCACGTCGTACCGCGCCGCGAGCGCGAGCCAGCCATCGAGGATCGCGTCCAGATCCGCGACGGGGAAATCGCCAGGCAGCACGAGCGACAGGACGGCGGCCCGCGGCTCGGCACCCATCGCGGCCAGATCGCTGAGGTTGGCCGCAAGGGCCTTGTGGCCGATCGCGGCGGGCGGGACGTATCGGCGGTCGAAGTGGACGCCCTCCACCAGCGAGTCGGTGGTGACGACCTCTGCGCGGTTCCGCGCCGGCTCGATCACCGCGGCATCGTCGCCGATGCCGACCGACACCCAAGGCGGCGTCCCGGGCAACCTGGCCCGGATCCGCTCGATCATCGCACGCTCGCCGACCTCGGCCACGGTCGCGGTCGAGGTGCCGTTCGGATACATCCGAACAGCATACCTCAGGTTGTGCAGGGCCAGGCCTGAAACCGACGGTCTGGCGGGCACCAGGCCGCTCCTACTTGGCGTACTCGACGGCCCGTGTCTCGCGAATCACCGTGACCTTGATCTGCCCCGGGTACTCCAGCTCGCTCTCGATTCGGCGGGCGATGTCCTTCGAGAGCCACACCGCCTCTTCGTCGCTGATCTTCTCGCTCTCGACCAGGATGCGGATCTCGCGCCCCGCCTGGAGCGCGAAGGCTTTCGAGACGCCTTTGAACGAGTCGGCGATTCCCTCGAGCTTCTCGAGCCGCTTCACGTAGGACTCGAGGATGTCGCGCCGCGCGCCCGGCCGCGCCGCGGAGATGGCGTCGGCCGCCTGCACGAGCATGGCCTCGATTGACGGCCAGTCGATGTCCATGTGGTGCGCGGCGACGATCTGCGTGACGGCTTCCGACTCGCCGTGCTTCCGCAGGAAGTCGACGCCGATCTCCAGATGCGTGCCCTGCAGCTCGCGGTCGATGGCCTTGCCGATGTCGTGAAGGAACGCCGCGCGGACCGTGAGGTGCGAATCGAGGCCGAGTTCCCTCGCCATCAGGCCGGCGAGATACGCCACTTCCTTGCAGTGGTTCAGGACGTTCTGACCATAGCTCGTCCTGAACCTGAGCCGGCCCATCAGGCTGTGGACCTCCGGGTCGAGGTCGTGCAGGCCCAGCTCGAACGCGGCCGCTTCGCCTTCTTTGCGAACCGTCTCCTCGAGCTCTGCGCGGACCTTCTCCACCACTTCCTCGATGCGCGCCGGGTGGATGCGGCCGTCCGAGATGAGCCGCTCGATTGCCTGCTTGGCGATCTCCCGCCGGTAGGGATCGAAGCCCGACAGGATGATGGCGCCCGGCGTATCGTCGACGATCAGGTCGACGCCCGTCGCAATCTCGAGTGCCCGGATGTTGCGACCCTCGCGGCCGATGATCCGTCCCTTCAGGTCGTCGCTGGGCAGGTCGACCACCGACACCGTGGTCTCGATCGCGTGGTCGGGCGCGCTGCGCTGGATCGCTTCGGTCACGAGCTGTTTGGCGCGTGCCGCGGCGGTCTCGCGCGCTTCCGATTCGAGGCGCTTGACGAGGTTGGCCCCATCGCGCCGGGCGTCCGATTCGATCTGCTTGAGCAGCAGTTCCTTGGCCTCGTCGGTCGTCAGCCGCGCGACCCGCTGGAGTTCCTGCTGCTGATCGGCCACGAGCTGCTCGTAGCGCGACGCGCTGGCGGCGGTTGCCCGCTCCCGGTCGCGGATTGCCTGCTCACGGGTCCGCAGGTCCTTCTCGTGCTGCTCGGCGGCCGCGAGCCGCTCGGTGAGCTTCTCCTCCTTCTTCGTCAGGACCTGCTCGAGCCGCGCCGCCTGCTGGCGGCGATCCTCGCTCAGGCGATCCGTCTCCATGACGATCTGGTGGGCCTTCTCCTTCGCTTCGAACAGCGCTTCCTTCTTGCGGTTCTCGGCCTCGCGCTCCGCCTCGCGCAGCAGCGTCCGGGCCTGTTCCTCGGCTCGGCCGATCGTTTCAGCGGCGATCCGTTTACGGGAGGCGGCCCAGTAGAGGAAGACACCAACGGCCGTCAGGGCGGCCGCAAGGGACAGGATCAGATATACGTACTCAGCGGGCATGCCGCGTCCTTTTCACTACCCCTCAGTCGGGATACCGCGGGGTTCGGCAGAGGAGCGGGGGCCCGCGGCCCCCGCGTTCAACGGAGATGAGGAGAGGACGGAAGAAAATCCCCGCTTTGCCGTGTGGGGAGGTCGCATGAACCTGCATGAAGCAGGTGGAACCGCTTTTTCGATCGCGCGTCAGGCTTCCTCGCGCGGAGGCATGCACACGGCGCGACCTTGCAGCTCGCTTAGTGGTACTGTTGGCTCAAGCGAGCCTCCAGAACCATCACGCACAAAGCAGGGAACCCAAATTCTGCGACGATCTTAGACCGCCGCCCCGCGACGGTCAAGGCGAAACCCCGGTGCCGCAGACCCGTCCGATTCCTCATCCAACCCGTCTGTTCAGTCCCTCAGGCGCGTCACGCGCCGGGAATCGGTGGCGGCATCGGTGGCAGCGGCGCCAGGTCCGTGCCCACCAGTGCCTTCAGCTGCGACATCTTTACCAGGAACAGGATCATGAACACGAGCGAGGCCAGGCACGACAGCATGCCAATCACCGGGATCAATCCGCACACCATCGTAATCGCCCAACCCAGCCCAACCGCGTAGCCACAGTCGCCCACGTCCGTCCGTTGTTGTGCCGCGAAGTACTCCTTGAACGACTCCGACAGCTTGATGACCACGAAGAAGACCCAGACGAAGTTCAGCAGCGGAACCAGCAAGAGAAAGATCGAGCCGGGTGCCAGTTTCCGGTACTGCGCCGGCAGACGCGACGCCGCTTGGTACAACTGGTAACAGACGAAGAGCCCGATCGCGAGGCCGACCGCCAAGACGACCAAGAACACGAGCACTCCGGCGCCACAGCCGATGAGGGCCGGAAGATCGGGTCTGTCCATCGGGGACGTCTCCTTTCAGAGAAGCTGGGGAAGATGAGCGGGCCGCGCGCCACCGCGCCGATCCCCGCCGGCCGAATCATACTCTGCCGTTCCGCAGAGTGACAAGAAACCGTGACGGTCAGGCGAGGTGCGTTTTCGATACGGAACGGGTCGACCCCGTCTCCGCCCTTTCGGCCGTCACCACAAGGATTTCAGGGCCGTCCTCAGTTCCGCGATCTGCGTGGCCGCAATGACCGTGTGGCTGCCGACGATGGTCGGGTCCGTGTAGGTGGGAGGCCTCTGGACCGCGGCGGAGAAGACCTCGTCAAGCGCGGCGCGGAGCTCCGTCAGGTGCGCGGCCTTCACACTCGTCACTCCCGGCGTCAGCAACGGGTCCGTCCAGGCCACCGCCGCCAGGCCGTAGCGGACCCTGAGCATGTCGATCGCGTCCCGCAATTCCCGCACATGGACTGCCTTGACCGTCGTCCCCGCCGCGAGAGGATCGTCGGTCAGCAGCAGTGTCGCGGGCTGGATGACGAGCGTATCGACCCACGCCGTGTCACTTCCGTGAGAGACCGCCGTATCTTTCGTATATTGCCAGCGCACGACATGGGACCCGGCGGGCACGGAGATCTGGACCCTGGCCCAGTCCACTTCGCCACTGATTCCCGCCGCCGCCCCGCCCTGCTCGATGCCGTCGACGCGCAGCGAGAGGATGTCGAAGCCGGCCTCCGACGACACCTTCCAGTAGAAGCTGACCCACGCCGGGCCGACGACCGTCGTCTCGAACGCGCTGAACTGGCTGTCCAGGATGCGCCCGGCCTTGGCCGCCGAGCCTCCGGTGCGCCAGAGTCCGTCCTGGCCGTGCCACGGCTGCGAGCCGGCGGTCGCGAACGTGCGCGTCGGCTGGTCCACCGCGTCCGCCAGCGGGATATCGGGCCCCGGCTCGAACCTCGCCGTACACGAGCGATCGGCACCGAGCGTCACGGTGCCGGCGACTCCACAGTCGCCGCCCCATCCGTAGAAGCGAGAACCGGCGTCAGGGTCGGCAATCAGCGTTGCCGTGGCGCCCTGCGCGAAGAGCGCGGCACAGCCGGCGCCGCAGTTGATGCCGTCGCTGCTGCTCGAGATGCGGCCGGAGCCCGATCCGGATTTCGACACGGTCAGGCGCGTCCGCGTGGGATCCGGTTCGATGCCCGTATAGATCCGCTGGGTCGATGCGACCCAGTTGTAGGTCGCGGTCCAGTTGTTGTCGACGTCGTACCAGCCCTTGTATCCGCCGATGGTGGTACCGGCCTCGAATGCCGCTCCCCATCCGAGGTTCACGTGGACATACTCGGGCGTGCCGGTCTGGTACCCGTCGAGGACGACCGAGTGGCCATTGACGCCGTCGGTCATCGCCATCAGGACCGGCCGTGGTGGTGCGGCGTCGAGTTCCTGCTGGATGCGGGTGAAGAACTCGCCGGCGCCCAGCCCCACGACATTCACGCAGCCCTGTGTCGGGTCGGTGGTCCGGCAGAACGGGCCGGTCGTCGGTTTGTAGCCGAAATGGGCGGGCAGCACGCTGGCCGCGGCGTCGGACGTGTAGGCACTCGACGAGCTGCAGCCGAACTGCATTTCGACGCCGACCGCGACATCGGCGATCAGTCGTGCGGTCGCTTCCACTTCGGCGGCCGTGCTCGACCCGGTCAGCGCGCCCGGCATCTGCGTCCAGTCGTAGGTGTGATCGAACGACGCCGTCAGTGTCTGGCTGAGCGTCTGGCCCGTCCAGACGTACGAATGGCCGCCCACGCCAGTCGAGCGCGCGCCCCGCTCCAGCCAGTACCGCATCAACTGCGCGGCCGCAACGGCCACGCATCCGGCCTGCGTGTGGGTGCAGGCTCCGTCGGCGGGCGTGTAGTTGTTGTAGGAGGCTCCCTGCGCCCATGACGTGGTCAGCAACGGGCCGACGAAGGCCGGGGCCGCCTCCGGTGGCCCCGCGGCCTGGGCGCCGGGGGGCTGCGACGTGGTTGATGCCGCCTGCGTGGCGCCAACGCTCGCTTCGCCGCCCACCTTCCGAGCCGGCCGTCCCGGGATCGGCGTGAACGCGGAACCAGGGACGGCAAACCGGTTCCAGGCCCCCGGGATGCGGCCCTCGATCCATTCCCTGGGCCGCTCACCGACCGGGCGCGTGCGTCTCAGTTCACGGAGCGCCGCGTAGATGCTCCGTATCTCGGGCACGATCCACGATTCGACCGCGTTCGGTTCGGTGGCACGCGCGGCCTCGAACGTCGAGGTGTCCGAATAGAGCAGCACGGGGCTGAACTCATCGTCTGCCGCAACCAGGACGTGGCCGCTGGGACGAATGGCCACGTTGTATGCGAGACGGTCGGCGCCGGACTCGACGATCTCGATGCGCCCGACCACGGGGTTGGTGGCGCCGCCCCACGATCCGAAGGTGGCAACGTGTTGGCGAATCGTGTTCTCGGCGACGAGGCGCGCGGCGCGCGTGGTGACCGGCAGTGCACCCACCGGTGTCGCGGACGCGAGGATCCAGACCACTCCAAGCAACAGGAGCAGCACTGGTTGCGGCCGGCGTGCGACGGCGCCGCGGGACGGGCGCGGGTCAGAACGGGTCATGCGGCACTACACGTCTGGACGTCCGGCGCTCGGCGACAGTCCGGAGCGCCCACAGCCGAGCCAGCAACTGCTGTGGAGGCCGCATCTAGAGTAACAGGGTCCGGATGGGGACTCAACGATAGGACAGGTGCTGGAGGTGCCAGGGACTACAGTCGAGGGCCCTGCCCGAGCGTCTCGTCGATGAGCCGTTCGAGACGGTCCAGACGGTCACGGAGCAGTTCCCCGGCTCCGGTATCATCGCTCGAGGCGTGGAAGCACTCGTCGGCGATATTGAGCGCCGCGATGACGACGAGGCGGACGGTGTCGGTGGTGGGCGTAATGTCGGCGGCGGAGCGAATCTTCTCGTCCACGTACGAGGCAAGCCGCGCCACGTACGCTTCATCGAGCGTGCTGCGAATCGGGTACTGCTGGCCCAGGATCTCGACCGAGACGACGCGCGCACTCTGGTTCACGGGACCTCTTGGCAAGGCAGGAGCCTTGCCCTACCGCGTCCTGGCTCCTAGCTCCCCTTAGACGTCGAGCGCCTCGAGTTGTTCGAGGATGTCCGCGACACGCGAACGGACCTGGTCGCGCTCCTGGCGCAGCACGGTCATCTCGGCCGTGGCGCTCTCGGCCTCGACCAGGCGCGCGCGCACGTCGTCCAGTTCGCCGGTCAGCCGGCGGTTCTCTTCGACCTGGTGCGAGTGCTCGGCGCGAAGCTTGCCGATCTCGACGACCAGCAGCCTCACCTTCTGCTCCAGGCGGTCGAGCGTTTCCAGATCAGCGGGGGTCGTCGTCTTCGCCACAGCGGAACCTCACTAGGAACGACACGCAAGCTGCCTATCTTGGGCCGGCACGGAGGCCCGCCACTCAATCGCCTATCTCTGCACCGCGCCGTGATGGCGGGAGAGCGAGTCGACGATCAGTTCCATCGCCTGCTGCACTTCGGAGTCGGTCAGCGTGCGATCGGGCGAGCGGAACGTCAAGCGCAACGACAGGCTGTAGTGTCCGTCGGGAATTCCCTTGCCCCTGTAGCGGTCGAACTCGCGCACGCGCACGAGCGTCGCGGGGGCGGCGCTACGAATGGTCGCGCGAACCTGCTCGGAACGCAACCCCCCGTCCACGACGATCGAGATGTCACGCACGATTGACGGGAAGCGGGGAAGCGGCTCCGCCTGGATGTCAGCCGACGGGACCAGCCGATCGATGGCGTCGAGGTCGAGTTCGGCCACGTAGATCTCGTCGCCGACGGGCAGGTCGCGAGCCGCGGCCTCCGCCGGGAGCAGTTGACCGACCACGCCGATCGCCACGTCGCCCACAAACACCGAGGCCGTCCGCCCGGGCGCGAGGTACGACCGCGTCGCCACAAAGAACTCCAGCCGGAGGCGGAGCGCCTCGCCGATCCGTTCGATCACACCCTTCGCGTCGAAGAAATCCACGTTGCGCTGACCGCCGGTCCAGTGCTCGGGCACGGCCGCGCCGGTCCAGGCGAACGCCACACGAGGCTGCTCGCCCGCCGCGCGCGAGAAGCACGACCCAATCTCGAAGAGCGCGACGTCACGGCACTCGCGCCGCCGGTTGTGGGCCACCGCATCGACGAGGCCGGGCAGCAGCGACGGACGGAGCACGGCCATCTTCTCGGACAGCGGGTAGGCGAGGGCGACCTGGTCCACGGGCGGGACGCCCGCGCCACTCGGCCCTGCCGAAAACTGCTGTGCCGCAGAATCTTCGATGAAGCTGTAGCCGATCGCCTCTGAGAAGCCGGCGGCCGTCAGTACGTGCCGGAGCAGCGTCTTCTGCGCAAGGCGCGGTTCCGGACGAGGCGGCATCGCGCGCAGCGCCGGGAACGTCGTGGGCACCAGGTCATAGCCGTGATGGCGCGCGACTTCTTCGATCAGGTCGGCTTCGCGCGCGATATCGACGCGCATCGTCGGCACCGTCAGACGCCAGCCGTCCCCGGTGCGTTCGATGCCGAAACCGAGACCGCCGAAGATCTCGACCACCTCGCCGTCCGCCACCGTCGTGCCGAGCAGACGCGCGATGCGATCGCGGCGCAGGCTCACCTGGATCGGACCGCGCGGAGCCGGGTAGCAGTCGAGCACGGTGCTCACGACGCGGCCCGCGCCAATCCGCTCGAGCAACGCGCAGGCGCGTTCGAGCGCCGCCACGGGTGCGTTGATGTCGGTGCCGCGTTCGAACCGTGAGGAGGCCTCGGATTTCAACCCCAGACGCTTGCTCGTCCGCCGCACGGACGCGGGTTTGAAGTACGCGCTTTCGAATGCGACCAGGCGCGTGCCCGACCACACCTCCGAGGCGGCGCCGCCCATCACGCCGGCGACGGCCTGGGGCGACACGGCGTCGGCGATCACCAGCATGCCGGCCTCGAGCGCACGAGCCTCGCCGTCCAGCGTCCGGATCCGCTCGCCGGCGCGGGCGGGGCGGGCGCGCAGTTGCCGCCCCTGGAGGCGCTCGAGGTCGAACGCGTGGAGGGGGTGGCCCACCTCGAGGAGAACGTAGTTGGTGACGTCCACGACGTTGTTGATCGGGCGGACGCCGGCGGCATCGAGACGACGTGCCAGCCAGTCGGGCGAAGGTTCGATCTTCACCTCGGCAATCGCTGCCGCATATCGCGGGCACAGGTCGGCATCCTCGATGGTGACGTCGAAGCCCTCGACCGCGACGTGTGCCGATGATGGAGCTGGAACCGGACGCGCGGTGCTGATCGGACGGCCCTGCGGATCCCACGGCAGGTGCAGTTGCAGGCGACACGCGGTCGCCGCCTCTCGCGCCAGGCCGATCACGCTGAGGCAGTCGGGACGGTTGGCGGTGATCTCGAAGTCGATCACCGCGTCCTGGTCCAGGGCCTCCACCGACGCCACCTCGAAGCCGCGCATCGACAGCAGCGAGGCCAGCTCGGCGGCCGGCAGGGGAACGTCGACGAACTCACGGAGCCACGAAGTCAGGATTCTCAAAAGGAAAACTGCTCCAGGAAACGCTGGTCGCTCTCGTAGAACAACCGGATGTCATCCACGCCGTACTTGAGCATCGCGACACGCTCGATCCCGGTCCCGAAGGCGAACCCGGTGTAGCGCTCGGGATCGTAGCCCACCGCCTCGAACACCGCCGGGTGCACCATGCCGCTGCCGAGGATTTCCAGCCAGCCCGTCCGCTTGCACACCGGGCAGCCCGACCCCGCGCAGAACACGCAGCCGATGAACATCTCGGCGCTCGGCTCCGTGTAGGGGAAGAAGGACGGGCGGAACATCACCTTGGTTTCGGGGGCGAAGATCTCGCGCACGAATGCGGTGAGCGTGCCCTTCAGGTCGGCGAACGTCACGTCCTCGCCGACCATCAGTCCTTCGAACTGATGGAACATCGGCGTGTGCGTGAGATCGGGATTGTCACGGCGGTACACCTTGCCGATGGCGACGATCCGCACCGGGGGCTCGTGGGCCTCCATGTAGCGGACCTGCATGGCCGACGTGTGCGTGCGCAGGAGCACCGCGGCGCGATCTGGCGGCGCGGGGCGCGTGCTGACACGCATGCCGGGCGATCCGAGGCCGCGCTGCGGCACCGGGTCGGCCAGGAAGAACGTGTCCTGCATGTCGCGAGCCGGATGCTCGGGCGGCATGTTGAGGGCTTCGAAGGTGTGGTAGTCGTCCTCGATCTCCGGTCCCTCGAGCACTTCGTAGCCCATGCGTCCGAAGATGGCTTCGACCTGGTTGCGCACGAGCGTGAGGGGATGGAGGTGGCCGAGCGGCGTCTTGCGGCCAGGCAGCGAGACGTCCACGCTGCCCGCGATCGGGCGGCCGGCCTCGAGCGCCGCGCGCTGCCCGTCGAGGCGCGCTTCGACCTCGACCTTGAACTGGTTGGCGAGCTTGCCGAGGACCGGGCGTTCGGCCGGGGAGGCGCCGGCGACGGCCTTCATCAGCGAGGCAATGACGCCGCCCTTCCGCCCGAGGTACTGATCGCGTACCGCGCGCAAGGCCTGGTCTGTCACCGCCGCAGCAAGCGCGGCCTGGAACTCCGCCCGGAGGCGTTCGATCTCGGCAGCGTCGGGCATCGGAACCTGCTGGAGTAGAGCAGTGGGTAGTTGTTCGTCAACGGACGGTGACTGCACCGTGAGGGCGCGAAGGCGGGTCAGAAGACCCGCCCCATCTCGTCGTGGAACCCGGCGCCCCCTACACGGCGGCCGGTGTGGCGAGCGCCTGCTTCGCCTGACCCGCGATCTTCGCAAAGGCGGCGGGTTCCTTGACGGCCATGTCGGCCAGGACCTTCCGGTCGAGCGCGATGCCCGCCAGCTTGAGGCCGCGGATCAGCTGGCCGTAGGTGATGTCCTGCTGGCGTGCAGCCGCGTTGATCCGCACGATCCACAGGCGGCGGAACTCCCGCTTCTTGTCCCGGCGACCGACGAACGCGTACTTCAACGCGGTGTCGACCGCCTCCTTGGCGGAACGATACAGCTTGCTCTTCCTGGCGTAGTAGCCCTTGGCCAGGCCGAGCAGCTTCTTTCGCTTCGCGCGCCGCACGGTTCCGCGTTTGACTCGAGGCATGGTCGATCGTCCTTTCATCGCGGGACTGAAGTCCCGCGCTCAATCACTGTCTCACGGGCGGGACGCCCGTGCCACTCTGTCTGCCGTCTCACGGGCGGGACGCCCGTGCCACTCTGTCCGCCGTCCGGGCGAAATGCCCGTGCCGGTCGCTCCGCTTGCCGGGTCCGCCGCCTGACCGCCCTCCCGCCTATTTGTACGGCAGCATCCGCTTGATCTTCGCGGCGTCGGCGTCGGACACCACGACGCTGCCGGAGAGGTGCCGCTTCTCCTTGGTGGTCTTGCTCGACAGCAGATGGCGCTTGAACGCCTGGGCGCGCGTGAACTTCCCGGTACCCGTCTTCTTGAAGCGCTTGGCAGCGCCCCGATGCGTCTTCAGTTTCGGCATGTCAGTCTCTCGATTCCCGAACCGTGATCGACTTGGCTGTTACGAACCGCTCTGCTCGGGCGCGGCCGGAGGCGCCTGCGAGGCCGCGGGCTTCGGTGCCGGCGGTCTGCTGCCCGGTTTGTGGGTGAGGATGGTGTGCATCGTGTTGCCTTCCATCCGGGGGAAGGATTCCGGCACCGCCACCTCGGCTAACTCCTGGATCAAACGCTCGAGGATCCGCCGGCCGATATCCGGGTGCGCAATCTCGCGGCCGCGGAAGAAGATTGTCGCCTTCACCTTGTCGCCGTCGGCCAGGAACCGCTCGATGTGGCTCTTCTTGAACTGGTAGTCGTGTTCATCCACCTTCGGGCGGAACTTGATCTCCTTGACCTCGATGACCTTCTGGTGTTTCCGCGCTTCGCGCGCCCGCTTCTGCTCCTGGTACTGGTACTTGCCGAAGTCCATGATTCGGCACACCGGGGGTTGCGCCATGGGCGCAACTTCCACCAGGTCGAGGGCCTTCTGCCGGGCTATCGCCAGCGCCTGCTGCGGGGACATGATGCCCAGCTGCTGGCCGGCGTCATCAATGACTCGGACTTCCCGCACGCGGATGCGTTCGTTGATCCGGGTGCGGTCGTCACGACGTGGTGCGGAGCGATCGAAAGCGATATGGACCTCCTCTGCGTACCGAATGCAAACTACACGGTGAGGACTGGAGAATGCTCCGTGGAATTGATTCTACATTTTCCGTCCTGCATTCTGCATTTTGCATTCAGGCTCCCGCCTGTCAGTGTCCCTTCCGCGCGATCTCGTCCCGTGCCGCGGCGATGAATTCGTCCACCGCACGCGACCCCTGGTCGCCGCCGGCCCGGCTGCGCACCGACACGGTTCCCTGCTCGGCCTCGCGATCGCCGACGACGAGCATGTAGGGGACTTTCTGCAATTGCGCTTCCCGGATCTTGTACCCGATCTTCTCCTGCCGATCGTCGAGTTCCACGAAGAGCCCGGCGGCCGCCAACTGGTCGCGCACCGACGCCGCATACATCAGGTGGCGATCCGCAATCGGCAGCACGATGGCCTGCACCGGCGCGAACCACAACGGCAGCGCGCCGGCGTAGTGCTCGAGCAGCAGGGCAATGAACCGCTCCACGCTCCCGAAGATGGCCCGGTGCACGACGACGGGGGTGTGCTCGGTGTTGTCCGCCCCGACGTAGGTCAGCTTGAAGCGCTGCGGCAACTGGTAGTCCAGCTGGATCGTCGCGCACTGCCACTTGCGGCCGATCGCATCGGTGACGGCGAAGTCGATCTTCGGCCCGTAGAACGCGCCGTCGCCTTCGTTCACCGCGTAGGGCTGTCCCGCGTGTTCGAGCGCCTGCTTGAGCTCGGCCTCGGCATGATCCCACGCCGCCTTCTCGCCGAGGTACTGCTCGGGCCGCGTCGAGAGCTTCATCTCGGGCGACAGGCCGAAATCGCCGTACACGCGCTGAATCAACCGGAGCAGCCGCTCCACTTCCTCCGCGATCTGGTGCTCGGTGATGAAGATGTGCGCGTCGTCCATGATGAACTCGCGCACGCGGGTCAGGCCTGAGAGCACGCCCGACGCTTCGTACCGATGCAGCACGCTCTGGTCGTGGATGCGATAGGGCAAGTCGCGGTAGCTGCGCATCTCGCTGCCGAACACGAGCATGTGCCCCGGGCAGTTCATCGGCTTCAGACCGTACGCCTGGTCCTCGGCCTCGAACAGGAACATGTTCTCGCGGTAGTGGTCCCAGTGGCCGGACATCTCCCACAGCGCCTTGTTGAAGACGAGCGGCGTCCGCATCTCCACGTAGCCTTCGGGCGCCAGCACCGCGCGCATGTAGTTCGTCAGCGTGTTCACCAGGCGGGTGCCCTTCGCGAGCCAGAACGGCTCGCCAGGCGCCCACGGGTGGAACATGAACAGCCCGAGCTCCTTGCCCAGCTTCCGATGGTCGCGCTTCTTGGCCTCCTCGAGGCGGTCGAGGTACGCCTTGAGGTCGGACTCGCTGAAGAACGCCGTGCCGTAGATGCGCTGCATCGGCTGGTTCTTCGCGTCGCCCTTCCAGTACGCATTCGACGCCGACAGCAGCTTGAACGCCTTGAGCCTGCCGGTGGACGGAACGTGCGGTCCGGTGCAGAAGTCGGTGAAGACGCCGTTGATGTCGTAGCAGGAGACGACCGGTCCGCCCTTCTCTTCGATGAGCTGCACTTTGAGCGGTTCGCCGCGCTCGTCGAACTGGCGCCTGGCCTCGTCTTTGGCCAGCATCCGGCGCTCGTAGGGAAGGTCCTGCTTCGCCAGGTCCTTCATCTTCGCTTCGATCGCCGCGAGATCCTCCGGCACGAACGGCCGGGAAACGACGAAGTCGTAGAAGAAGCCGTCGTCGGTCGACGGGCCGATGCCGCACTGGGCGCCAGGGAAGAGTGCCACCACCGCCGCCGCCATCAGGTGGGCGGTGCTGTGCCGGTACAGGTCGAGCGCTTCAGGGGCGTCGGGCGTCACGAGGCGCAGGGTGAGGTCGGCATCGATGGGGTGCGAGAGATCGACGACCTGGTCGTTGAGAACCGCAGCCAGGGCGGACTTCGCCACCCGCGGCGGGAGGCCGTCCATGAATGCCCGCACGGTCGTCCCCGCGGGGACGCTGCGAGTGGAACCGTCCGGCAACGTAACAGTCACGTGAGTCATCCGGGTGTTCAGAAGCCGAGGAAGGCGTCTTCAGCCATCAGAAAAACCAGCCACTCGCATCCAGGCTGACAGCCGATTGCTCCGGCGCAGAACGGAATCGAGGTGGTAGGCACGGGCGGACTCGAACCGCCGACCTCCTGCGTGTCAAGCAGGCGCTCTAACCATCTGAGCTACGCGCCTATGTCAAGAAAAGCCGGGACTTACAGAAGTAGTTAGTATAGCAATGGCTGGAAGGGTGAGTCAACGCGCGACAAGAAACGCAGGTCAGAGGCTCGTGCCACAAGGCAAACCTTGCAGCGTCGGCCCCCGCCAGCCAGGAGGCCCGCGCCACAAGGTTCTTGCAGTGCAAGCCTCTTGACTTGCGGCTGACGTCGTCTAGCGGATGGCTTCCTTCAACGCTTTGCCGGCGGTGAACCGCACGACGCGCCGCTTCGGGATCTTGATCGCCGCCCCGGTCTGCGGGTTCCGCGCCGTCCGCGCCTTCCGGACGGATGTCTTGAAAGTGCCGAACCCGACGAACGTGATCGGGTCGCCCTTCTTGAGCGAGCGAGTGATGCCATCGAGGGCCGATTCGAGTGCGGCCGCCGCGTGCGTCTTCGGAACGCCGGTGTCCTTCGCGATCTTGGCGATGAGTTCCTGCTTGTTCATGAAACCTCCTGGCGGCCTACTGGAGTAACACGTCGCGATACTGGTCGCAGTCGGGTGGGCGCCTCAGCGGTTATACGCGACCGATCGGAGGGTGTCAAGGGGGAACACCTCGAAACGGGAGATGGAAAGTGGACGTTGTGTCACTTGCGCAACGTCTCGAGTGCCTTCTGCAGGATCGGATCGCCCGGCGGCGGCGTCGCGCCAAACTCCACGTCGGGCACGTCGACGGCGATCGAGGGCGTCAGTCCCTTCTCGTGGATCTGCGCGCCGGCTGGTGTCAAGTACCAGCCGTTCGACACGAGCATCGCGCTGCCGTCGGGCAACCGCACGAACTTCTGGACGGCGGCGCGTCCCTGGGTGTGTTCACCAACGAGTTGCGCGCGCTTGTTGTCGGCCAGCGCTGCGGCGAACAGTTCCGACGCACCCGAGGTGCCGTCGTCGACCAGCACCACGGCGGGCAGCTTGACGACGCCGTCACCGGCCGCGGCCGCGACCTGCTGGCGCGCTGCGCCACGCATCTGCTTGACGCTGATCGTGCCGCTCGGCACGAACAGGCGCGCGATGGCGATCCCGGCATCGTACGCGCCAGTGGCCGTGTCGCGCACGTCGACGACCAGGCCCGTCGCGCCGTTGCGGGCCAACTCCGCCGCCTGGCTCGCCACGGCGGCGGCGGCGGTCGGACCGAACGCGCTGATGCGGATGATGCCGGCCTGGCCATCGAGGCGTGACGTCACCTCGGCGCCGCCGAGGGTCTCGCGCGTGACCTCGACGGCGTGCGGGTCGGCGGCGTTGCCGCGGATGACGAGCAACGTCACCTTCGTGCCGGGGGCGCCGCGCAGCAGGCGGCGTCCTTCGACCACCGACATCTCCCGCGTGGGCTTGTTGTTGATCGCCCGCAGGAAGTCGCCGGCATGCAGGCCGGCCCGGGCCGCTGGCGAGTTGTCGCGGGTCGCAATGATGCGCAGGTAGTAATTCCGCGTCAACTCGATGCCGGTCTCACCGGTGGCCGTCTTGTCGCCACTCTCGAACAGCTGTACTTCGTCCGGTGGCAGGTATGCACTGTCGGCATCGAGTCCCTCTGCCAGGCCCCGCATCGCACCGCGCATCACGCGGCTCAGATTCGCCTCTTCGACGTAATTGCTCGAGATGAGCGACAGGACGTCCTCGAAGATGCGGAGGTGCGGATAGGCGTCCTGTCGCGCCGACACTCGGCCAAGCATGCCGCCGACCACCACGAAGGCAAGGATCGGGGCCGACACGAACAGGACAATCAGTCGAGTGCGGACAGTCATTCTGGGCTCTGGGTTCTGGACGCTGGACTCCGGGTGGCAGGCTTCGGCCGCCTACCGCCGCTCCTTCAGCCATTGTAAGGGATCGACCGGTTTACCGTCGATTCGCAACTCGAAGTACACGGCCGGGGTGCCGGCAGGACCGGCGCCCGCGGTGCCGATGGGTTGGCCGGCGATCACGGTGGCGCCCTTCTGCACGCCGAGCGATCCGAGATAGCCGTAGAGGGAGAATGCCAGGTTGCCGTGATCGACGATGACGAGTTGGCCGAATCCGGTGAAGACGTCGGCAAAGGCCACGCGTCCCTCGTGGACGGCCCGCACGGGCGCGCCATCGGCGGAGGCAATCTCGATCCCGCTCTGGATCGTCGAGGTTCCGAAACGCGGGTTGCGATGTCGGCCGAAGCGGGAGGTCACCGCTCCCAGGGCGGGCCACTCGATCTCGCCGCGGAACGGACGGATCGGGAGCATCACTGGCTCGGCCGCCGACGCCGCGCCGACGGCGGCGACGGTCTGTTCGACCTTCTGCCGTGCGGACTCCAACTCGCCAACCATCTGGGCCGCCAGGTCGCGGCGGGCGTCGATCTCACGCACCATCTCGGCACGTGCCTCGGCCGCCTGGGTGGCGCGTGCCGCCGCGCGTGCCGCATCGGCCTGCAGTGCCTTCAGCCGCGCCGACTGTTCGTCGAGCGCCGTTCTGGCTTTCCCAAGCTCCGCGAGCGACGCCGCGAACTGCGCGACGCGTCGCTGGTCCATCGCCGCCAGGGCCGAGACCATGCGCGCCGCGCGGCCGGCGTCCTGTACGTTGTCGATGCCCAGCAGCACCCGGGCGTAGCCGGGGCGCCCGAGCTTGTAGACGTCGACCATGCGGGCGTCGAGACCAGGGCGTGCGGCGTCGATGGTCTGCTCGACGGTGCGGATCCGGACGGTCGCGTCCTGGATCTGCGCGGTGACGCGTGCGGCGTCGGCATCCAGCCTGCGGGCTTCCTCGACGCGCAGGTCGCGCTCGATCTCGAGCTTCCGCAGGTCGCCGAGCAGCGTGCGTTCCTGTCCGGCGAGCGCGTCGGCCTCACGCTGCAGGGCACGAATGCGATCGGCCGCCCGCGACGCGGTGTCGAGCGAGGAGGGCTGCTGCGCGGCAAGGATGGCGCCGAACGCGATCGCAATGACGGCGGCGCAGGTGTTGGGGCGGGTCTGAAACCCGCCCCAACGTGTCTGGTGGTTCAGGGTCGGTCTCCAGGGGCGGTTTTCAACCCGCCCCGACTAGAACAACGGCTTGCCGTCGATTTCCTTCGGGATACCGACCCCAAAGTACTTCAGAACGGTTGGAGCGATATCGATGATGCGCGCCTGATCGGCGGTCAGCCTGCGGTTCGACAGCAGCGAGCCGGGGATCGTCTGGTAGTCGAACGAGCAGTGGTCGCCGCTCCACTTCTTCATGTTCGGGTAGAGCAGGCCGGCCGGCGAGCCGCCGAGCGAGGTTTGCCACGACACTCGGTAGCCGTCGACGAAGCCCACCTGCAGGTCCGGGGCGTTCGCGATGTACGGGCCGGCATACACATCGTCCCGCTTGTAGACGTTGCTGACGATACGCTGGCCGGTTTTCGGGTCCGTCATCGTGAGCAGCCGGGCGGAGAGCTCGTCGGCGAGGCGCTTGTAGTCCTCGCCCGGGTTCACGATCCCCTGGCCTTCGCGCCCCTTCATGTTGAAGTAGATCTGCCCGAGGCCCAGCGAGTAGGCGCGAGTGCGGGTCCAGTCCACGTTTTCCCAGAACTGGCCGCCGCCGCCGAACATGTCGTTCAGGTTCTTCGCGCCGACCTCCCTCCCGGGCCGCGCGATGTAGCCGTTCTCCACGAGCCACGTGTTCAGGTTCACGCCGTACTTGAACGAGTGGAAGCCGTGGTCGGACATGACGAAGACGAGCGTGTCGGGTTCGATGCGCGCGAGCACATCGCCCAGCAGTTGATCGCACCGACGGTAGACGCGCTCGATCGAGTCGCCGTACTTCGCCGCGAGCGCCGGGTCGTACATCGGGTGCGTGGGGTCGATGAAGCGCCAGAACATGTGTTGTACGCGGTCGGTCGATTCGAGCACGCCGATGACGAGGTCGAACTTCTTCGAGTCGACCTCGTGCAGGATGACCTGCGCCCGGTCGTCGAACGCGCGGAACAGGTCGTCCATGAACGTCTTCTCGTCGATCCGGTCCTCGTTGAGCGGCCACGTGGCCTCGGCCCAGCCCAGCGTTCGGTACGTGCCGAGCCGTTCGTAGAGATCCTTCGAGAGGGACGCGGGCGACGAGATCGGCATGACCGGCGATTCCGGCCGCCAGTTGACGGGGGACATGTAGAGTTGCAGCTCGCCGTTTGCGCGCACGAGGAAGAACTGCGTCATGCCGTACAGACGGATCAGGAAGTTGACCCGGAACTCGAGCGGCACCCACTTGCTCCACTGGCTCTCGTTCAGGTGCACGGTGGTGCCCTGCACCTCGATGGTCGCGCTCTTGGCCTCGCGATTCCAGCGGATGCCGAACGGAACCCGCACGTCGCGCTTGGCCTCGAGGTCCACCATCCTGGCGTGGTCGGCGTCGCCGAGGGTCGCGCCCTTCTTGCGCAGCTCTGCCATCTGCGCCTGGATGATCGGATTCGGCGCGCCCACGATCTCGCTCTGCGCCGTGTCGCCTTCGAAGACGAGCCGCTTGAGGATGCCGCCCTGCTCGGTGTTGCCCTCTTCGTAGCGGCTCAGGTCGGTGGCGAAGTAGGAGAAGGTGCCGACCGTGCCGCGAATGTCGGGCAGCGGAAGGCCGGAGAGCAGTTCGCCGGCGGGCACGTCTTCGGGCGGGAACGTGATGGGCACCGTCAGAATCGCCGACCGCACGCCAGCCTGGCCGGCGGTGACCCAGAACGACGTGCCGCCACGCAGCGTCGTGATCTTCGGGCGCCCGAGCGGAACGTAGTTCAGGAAGAACTCCGGCATCTCCCGGCGCACCATCCCGAGGTCGGGCACGTACGTCTTCACGTCGCGCACGAGGAAGTCGAAGATGTTGTGCTTGGCCGCGTTGCCGCCGATGGCGAACGACGCCCACGACGTCGGGGACTCCGGCGAGGTCGAGGTCTGGAGGCGGTAGAAACCACCTTGGCTGGCCAGTTTCTGGAAGTTGGGCAGCTTGCCCTCGCCCATCCACTTCTCGACGAGACGGGGATCCATGCCATCGAAGCCGAGGATCACCATCTTCTGTTTGAACTTGGCCGGGGCAGGCGTCGAACCGCAGGCGGCGGCAAGCACCAGCGCCAGCAGCGTGAGCACAAGACGTCGTGTGTTCATGTGAAACTCGGACCAGGAAGGTGCTATATCGAAAAGTATAGCACGCGTTGAGGTTGCCCTTGCCGCCCCCGCCGGCCACCGGGTACCATTCCCGCGTGCGGGTGCTCGCCATTGACCTCGGTCGCCGTCGGATTGGGTTCGCCGTCAGCGACCCGAGCGGGTTGCTGGCGCGGCCGTTGGAGGTGGTGGCGGTCCCCCACGACAACGGACAGATGAGGGCCGTCCTCGAGGTCGTCGGCCGTCTGGCCGCGGAAGACGACGGGCTGGGCAAGGTGGTCGTGGGATGGCCGCGGCGGTTGGACGGAACGGCGAACGACGAGACGCCGCGCGTCGAGGCGTTTGCCGAGATGTTGCGGACGCGGATCAGCCAGCCGGTCGTCCTGCAGGACGAGCGGCTCTCGAGCGTCGAGGCGGAGAGTCGACTCGCGGTGCGCGACCGGGACTGGCGCAGTCGGAAGAAGAAGCTCGACGCCGCCGCCGCCGCGGTGATCCTGCAGGATTATCTGGACGGGCAGTAGGCAGGTCACGGGTCACACGGAGCCCGCACGTCGAGCATGGCTTCAGAGCCTGCGCTTCAGGGCGGGACGTGCTGCCTTGGTTCTCTCCGTGGAACTCCGAGTTGATAGCTGGAACGAACCGTGGGACGTCGAATCATCAGGTTTCTCTTCGTGCTCGTGCTCCTCGTCATCGTCGCGGGGGCGGCGGGGGCGTGGTTCGTCTTCGAGCGCGTGTCGGCGCCGTACCGAGGCTACGGCGGAGTGGAGCAGTTCGTCGACCTGGTTCCGGGGGACGGGACGCAGGTGATCGGACGGAAGCTCGTGGACGCCGGCGTCGTGCGCGACCGCTGGGTCTTCCGTCTCGCGCTCTGGCGCTCGAACGCCGCCCGTCGCCTGATGGCCGGGGAGTACAGGTTCGACCGCCCGATGACGCCGCTCGAAGTCGTCGAGAAGCTGGCTCGAGGCGACGTGTACCTCCGTGCCATCACCTTCCCGGAAGGGCTGAACATCACGGAGATGAGCCGTCTCTTCGAGTCGCACGGGTTTGGCCCGGCCTCGGACTTCGTCAAGGCTGCGCGCCGCGCCGAACTCATTCACGATCTCGACCCGGCCGCCCGCGATCTCGAAGGCTATCTGTTTCCCGAAACCTACACGCTCTCGCGCCGCGCCGGCGCGCCCGAACTCGTGCGCCTGATGGTGGCGCGCTTCCACCAGGTGTTCTCACCCGATCTCGGGCAGGCGGCGGCGTCTCACGGACTGAGCGTGCGCCAGGCGGTCACCCTGGCGTCGGTCGTCGAGAAGGAGACGGCCAGGCTCGAGGAGCGGCCGACGGTGGCGGGCGTCTACCTCGAGCGCCTCCGGATCGGCATGGCGCTCCAGTGCGATCCGACGGTCATCTTCGCGCTCCAGATCGCGGGGCGCTACCGCGGCAACCTGACGAAGGACAACCTGGCGTTCGATTCACCCTACAACACGTACCGGTACCGCGGCCTGCCGCCCGGTCCCATTGCCGCGCCGAGTCGGACGTCGCTCGAGGCTGCCGCAAGTCCCGCAGCGACGTCCTACCTGTACTTCGTCAGCCGCAACGACGGCTCGCACGAATTCGCGCGCACCCTCGACGAGCACAATCGGAACGTCTTCAAGTACCAGGTCCAGTACTTCAGGCAGAAGCGCCAGGGTCAACGGTAGGTCATCTCTCGGCCCACTTGAGTTTCTCCCGCAGCACGCTGAAGTAGCTGTGGGAGGCGGACTGGACGAGGCGGACCGGCGTCTGGTTTCGCGCCACGCGGATCGTGTCGCCCGGGCGCAGGCCGACGCCGCTCTGTCCATCGAGCGTGAGGAACACCTCCTGGGTCGGGTCGTGGACCGTCGGGATGACGGAGACGGACTCCGAGGCGGGGATGACCACGGGCCGGTTGCTGAGCGTGTGCGGCGCAATCGGCGTCAGCACCAGCGCGTCCACGGCCGGATGGAGGATCGGGCCGCCGGCCGACAAGTTGTACGCCGTGGAGCCGGTGGGGCTCGCGATGATGAGACCGTCCCCGTTGAAGGCCGCGACGAACTCGCCGCCGACCGACACCGACAGTTCGATGATGCGTGACAGCGCACCGCGCGTGACGACGACGTCGTTGAGGGCCATGTGCTCGGCAACGCACTGCCCGTCGCGGACGACGCCGGCGCGGAGCACCATCCGCTCGTCGAGGGCGGCCGTCTCGGCGATGGCCGCCTCGAGCGAGGCGTACAGCTCGGGCAACGCGATCTCGGTGAGGAAGCCGAGGTGGCCGAAGTTGACGCCGAGGATCGGAATGTCGCGTCCGGCCTGGCTCACGCGGTCGGCCATCGCGAGCAGCGTGCCGTCCCCGCCGAGGACCAGCAGGAGGTCGGCCAGGCGCGGTAACTCGTCGCGCGTCGCGGTTCGGTGCGCGCACAGCGACGGGGCGAGTTGGGCCGTGTCGACCTCGAAGATCGGTTCGACACCCCGCGCATCCAACCAGGCGGCGATCTCCACGAGGTGGCTGGCGACCGACTCCAGCCGGATCTTCGCCACGACGCCGACACGCTTGACCATGATGCCCTCGCTACCTTCGTCTCAGATGCAGCAGGAACTCCCGATTGCCCTCGGCCCCCGTGATGGGCGAAGGCGTCATCGCGAGCCGCGCCAGTCCGGCGACCGCTGCCGCCTCGGTGACCCGTTCGACGGCGCGCGCCTGCACGTCCGGATCCCTCACGATGCCCTTCTTCCCGACCTCGCCGCGTCCGGCTTCGAACTGCGGCTTCACGAGCGCGATCACGTCGCCGCCGGGCCGCAGAACGCCTGGCACCTGAGGCAGGATCTGGGCCAGCGAGATGAACGACACGTCGACCGTGACGAGATCGACCAACCCCGGCAGGTCGGAGGGCCCGAGGCGTCTCGCGTTGAATCCCTCGATGACGACCACGCGCGGATCATTGCGCAGCGTCCAGTCGAGTTGCCCATGCCCGACGTCGAGCGCGATCACCCGGACGGCCCCCCGTTTCAGCATCACGTCGGTGAAGCCGCCGGTGGAGGCGCCGATGTCGAGCGCCTCGCGGCCCGCGACCGCCACGTTAAAGGTGTCGAGCGCGTGCGCGAGTTTCAGGCCACCACGTCCGACGTACGGATGATCGGGTTGAACGAGCGCCAGATCCGCGTCGAGCGCCACTGGCGTGCCCGCCTTCGACACGACCGCGCCACCCACCGTCACCTGCCCGGCGAGGATCAACGCCCGCGCCCGCTCGCGCGAGGGCGCCAGCCCGCGTTCGGCAACGAGCAGATCGAGGCGCGTCCGCTTCATTCAGATCTTCAACCGAGAGCCTCCGGTCTCCATGCCGAGGAGCAGGCCTGACGGTCCGTCCCGGACACTCCGGACTGCGCTGCGCCCTCTTCGTGCGCTGTGTCACCCGTGATCCGCCTACGTCCCTGGCCGCGGTTGATCGCTAGTTTCGTCGTTCCACGACCCAGTCGGCAATCTCGTCCAGCCGCCCACGTTCGAGACCCGCGGCACGAAGCGCCGCCAGGGCCTCGTTGTAGGCGACCTGCGCCAGTTCGCGCGACCGCTCGAGGCCGAGGAGGGAGGGGTAGGTCGGCTTGCCCGCGGCGGCATCCTTGCCCGCGGTCTTCCCAAGGTCCTCGGTCGTCCCCTCGACGTCCAGGATGTCGTCCACGATCTGGAACGCGAGGCCGAGGTTCCGCGCATAGATCCTGACCCCGTCGATCGCGCGCTCGTGCGCGCCGGCCATGATGGCCCCGGCGACCGCGGACGCGCGGATCATCGCGCCGGTCTTGCAGGCATGCATCACGCGCAGCGCGTCGAGGCTGAACTCCGGGTTGCGGCCTTCGCGCTCGGCTTCGAGCGCGGCCTGCAGGTCCAGCGCCTGTCCGCCCACCATCCCCGTGGCGCCCGCCGCCACCGCGATCTCGCCGCCGGCGCGCATCCGGCGTTCGAGGATGTCAGGACGATTGGACGCGGGTTCGCGCGCGAGCAATGCGAACGCCTCGGTCAGCAGACCATCACCGGCCAGGATCGCCATGCCCTCGCCGTGTACGACGTGGTTGGTCGGCCGCCCGCGGCGCAACGTGTCATCGTCCATCGCGGGGAGGTCGTCGTGGATCAGGGAATAGGTGTGTATCATCTCGAGCGCACTCGCGGCTGGCAACGCCAACTCGAGGGCCTCCGCGATCGAGGTGCCGGCGTCGGGTCGTTGGAGGGCGCGGTTCGCGCCAATCGCCTCGGCAGATGCCAGGACCAGAATGGGCCTGAAGCGCTTGCCGCCGGCGAGCAGACTGTAGCGCATTGCGCTGCTGATGACGGCCGGGCACTCGGGCGGCGCGGGCAGGTACCGCTCGAGGGCCTGATCCACGCGCTCGCGGTGGGCGCGCAGGTACTCCTTCAGAGGGACGGTGGCGAGCGTCACCGGGCTCTCTCCTTGCCGAGAGGATCTGGCCCCGTGGACGGCCGGCCGGGGTCATCCGCCACCGCCGAGAGCGATCCCGGCGCGGGAGACAATTCGCCGCGTTCGTCGAGGATCTCGATCCGCCGCTCCGCTTCTTCGAGCCGCGTGTGGCAGAAGCGGGAGAGTTGCACGCCCCGCTCGTACATCTCGAGCGATTTCTCGAGGGCGAGGTCCCCTTCCTCGAGTCGCTTCACGATGCTCTCCAGTTCGGTGAGGGCCGCCTCGAAGTCCTTGATCGTCGATTCCATCTTGAAATCACTCCGGGCGGGCTCCAGGCCCGTCCCTACTCCGATTTGCGCTCGACCCGGCAGCCAAGTTCGCCGCGATGGAGTGTGACGCGAACGGCGTCACCCTCGGTGACCGCGTCCACGTCGCGGATGATTCGCGTGCGGGATGCGTCCCAGCAGACCGCGTAGCCACGTCCGAGCACGGCCAGCGGGCTGAGGCTCTCGAGGTGCGCCGCCTGGCCCCGGAACCTGGCATCGGCGCGGTGGTGTGCACGCACGATACCGGCGCGGAGCGCGGCCTCGACGCCAGACAATCGGCCTCGCACGACGCCGAGCCGCCGCCGCAAGTCGAACAGATCGAGCGTGCGGCGCAGTTCATGATACCGGCGCAGGCGTCGCGTCACCAGTTCCCGACCCGCACGGCCGAGCTGATGTGTCAGTTCCGAGACGTGACGACCACGGAGCGCGAGCCGTCCCGGCCACCCGGCCAGCCCCGGACGGCCCTCCAGGCGATGCACCTGCCCTCGCAGCCGCTCCACGCGGCGCCGCTCGGCGTTGGACAGCCTGCCGTGCAGCCGGTCGATGCGCGCAAAGAACTCGTCCTTGCCGGCAACGACGATTTCCGCGCCGGCCGACGGGGTCGGCGCCCGCACGTCCGCCACGAAGTCCGCGATCGTCACGTCGGTCTCGTGTCCCACCGCTGAGATGACGGGCACGGGCGACTGGCTGATCGCGCGCGCCACCACCTCCTCGTTGAAGGCCCAGAGGTCTTCGATCGACCCGCCGCCGCGGCCGACGATGATGACGTCCACGCCCGGTACCCGCCCGATCTGCTGCAAGGCTCGCGCGACATCTGCGGCGGCGCCCTCGCCCTGGACGCGCGCGGGCCGTATCACGAGATGCGAGTTCGGATGCCGCCTGGAGATGACCTTGATGATGTCGCGGATGGCCGCGCCGTCCAGCGAGGTGACGATGCCGATCTTGCGGGGGAGCGCAGGGAGCGGCCGCTTGCGTTCGACGGCGAAGAGACCCTCCGACTGCAGGCGCTTCTTCAACTGATCGAACGCGACCTGGAGCGCACCCACGCCTTGCGGCTCCATATGTTCGCAGACCAGTTGGTACTCGCCCTTGGGATCGTAGACGCCGACACGTCCGCGCGCGACCACGTGCAGCCCGTCTTCAGGCTTGAAGCGCAGCGCCCGCAGCGCCGAGCGAAACATCACACCTTTGATCTGTGCGCCGGCGTCCTTGAGCGTGAAGTACAGGTGTCCCGTGTTCCAGAGGCGGCAGTTGGAGATCTCACCCTCCAGCCAGATCTCCGCGAAGCGGCTCTCGAGTGTGTCCCGGATGGCCGCCGTCAGCTCCGACACGCTCCAGACGTGCCGACTGGGCGGAGGAGGTGGGACCGGCTCGGGCTCCGGCTCGGGCTCCTCGAACGGCAGGTCGAAGAGATCGTTCATCAGCTGCAGGCAGCGGGCCGTCGGCAATCGGCGACCATCATCTCATCGTCGGTTCGACGTCCATCTTCTCGAGGTCGGTGAGCGAATAGTCGAGGCGCGTGAACTTGCTGGCCCGCCCGGTCGCCTCGTCCACGGTGAGGACGACGCCGTGGAGTCGCGGGTTGCCGCTGGCCGGCTCGAAGCGCGAGGGCATCCCGGTCAGGAACCGGGCCAGCGCCGGTTCGCGCTCCGTGCCGATGATTGAATCGTGCGGACCGGTCATCCCGGCGTCGGTGATGTACGCCGTGCCCTTTGGCAGAATCCGTTCATCCGCCGTCTGCACGTGCGTGTGCGTGCCGATCACGGCGCTGACGCGGCCGTCGAGATGCCACCCCATCGCGATCTTCTCGGACGTGGCCTCGGCGTGGAAGTCGACGAGGATGACGCGCGTCTGGCCCGAGAAGTTCTCGATCTCGCGGAGCACGACCGCGAACGGATCGTCGATCGGGTGCATGAAGACGCGCCCCATCACGTTGATGATGCCGATCGGCCGACCGGTGTCGGTGCGCGCGAGGATCGATCCACGGCCGGGCGCGCCGGGAGGGTAGTTCGCGGGCCGCAGCAGCCTCGGTTCCGCGGCGACATAGTCGAGCGCTTCCTTCTTGTCCCAGATGTGGTTGCCCGACGTCAGCACGTCCACGCCGCAGGCCAGCAGGCTGTCGCCGATCTCACGGGTGATGCCAAACCCGCCGGCCGAGTTCTCCCCGTTGGCGACGACGAAATCGACACCGAAACGATCCACGAGCACGCGCATCCCCTTGCGGACGAGATCGCGTCCCGGCCGCCCGAACACATCGCCGATGAAGAGGATGTTCATGAGGTGACGATTGGCACGCTGATTTCCTGGCCACGGCGTTCGGCCAGCCTGGGGATGACCACGCGCAGCTCGCCGCCCTGCAGGACGGCACGCGTCCGGTTCCCGTCGAATGCACCTTGCAGCTGGACCGCGCGGGCGAACCGGCCGAATCCACGCTCGACCAGGTGGAACGATCCGACCCGCACGCCGGCGCCGGCGTAGGGCGACACCTTGAGACCCGCGATCACCAGGACGCCGCCCTTGAGGAGCACGCGGACGCTCTCGGGCACGACGCCCGGGAGGTCGACGACCACCTCGACCGTGGCCTCGGTTTCGAGCACGTCGAGCGCCGGCGTGCAGTGGCCCGCGGACGCGGGCTGGCCGGCGGCGACCTGACGATCCAGATCCTCGAAGAGCCGCCCGACCTCGTCGGCCAGTTCGTGCACTTCGGACGAGAGCAGGATGCGGTGGAAGTCACGCATGTGTCAGTCCATAATCGCACAGTCGTGCGGTTCATCGCTACGGGGCGGGCCGGAGGGAATGGCGCCGGGCGGGAATGCCACAGACCGGAGGGGTGACGGGCTTGAACGATCAGGTGCGTAGAGCGGTCGAAAGCCTGACGGGCGACACGACGTCAGGGGCGTCCGAACTCCTGCGCCGTGGCATCGACGTGGTGCGGTCCGCGCTCGTCAGCGACCGGTCGGCGCTCGTGGAGGTCGCGCGAGCGCTCGGGGACGCGCAGCCGAGCATGGCGTCGTTCTGGAATCTGGGGCTGGCCGCGTTGCGAGAGCTGGACGAACCGGGCGCGGTCGAGCGGTTTGCAGAGCGCCAGCAGCGGGCCGGCGCCGCGCTCGTGCGCGTGGCGCTCGAGGTCCTGACGCCCGCCGACGGCCCGTCCTTGCGTCTCGCCACCGCGTCGTTCAGCGGGTCGGTACTCGCGGTGTTGCTCGCCCTGGCGCGTCGAACGGATCTGACCGTGGACTGCGGCGAAGGACGGCCGCATCTCGAGGGGCGCCGCCTCGCGGCGGCGCTCGCCGACGCCGGCATCGCGGTGGCCCTGCGCTCGGATGCGGCGCTCGGAGCGCTCGTGTTCTCTCGCTCGGTCGACGCAGTGATCGTCGGTGCCGATGCCGTCACACCCTCGACGCTCGTCAACAAGATCGGGACCGGTCCGCTCGCGGCGACCGCGCTCTACGCGGGCACTCCGCTATTCGTCCTCGCCAGCCGGGACAAGTTCCTGGATGAGCGGTCGGCCGGATTGCTGCGGATCGAGGAGCACGATCCCGCGGAGATTTGGCGGGACGGACCCGGCGGCGTGGCCATTCGCAACCCCTACTTCGAGCGGGTTTCGCTCGATGTGGTGACCGCGACGATCACCGACGCAGGCGTGTTGGCCGGCGAGATGGTCGCCGAGGCGTGCCGCGCCGCGTCGGTGGGGGCGACCGACCAGATGATCGCCGCGCTCCAGGTGGCTCCAGAGCACGGCTGAAGCCGTGCCTTTCTCCTACACCACTTTCCGGGCCTTCAGCGACGCGATCTGCTCGTCCGTGTAGCCCAACTGCTTCAGGATCGGTTCGGTGTGGGCCGAGAGCCGCGGCGGCGGCGAGTCGAGGCTGGCCGGCGTCTCCGAGAACTTCGCGCTGAGATTGAACAGCTTGAGCGGGCCGATTCCGGGTTCCTCGATCGTCGCGATCGTTCCGCGGTGCGCGATCTGCGGCTGCGCGAGCGCGTCCTGCAGCGAGAGGATGTCGCCGGACGGAATCCCCTTCGCGTTCAGCGCCGTCGTCCAACTGGCCGTCGGTCTTTCGGTGAGCTTTGCTTCAATCAGCGGCGTCAGGGCCTTCCGATTCGCCTTTCGCACGTCGCGCTTCTGGAACCGCTCGTCTGTCTTCAATTCCGGCAGACCGAGGACGTCGCAGAGGTTCTCCCACTGCTTCTGCTCGTTGGCGGCGATGTTGATGTAGCCGTCCGACGTCTTGAACGTGCCCGACGGCGCAGCGGTCATGTTGTCGTTGCCGAGGAGCTGCGGTGGCTTGCCGCCGATGAGCCAGTTGGCCGCAACCCAGCCGAGCAGCGGCATGATCGAGTCGATCATCGCGACGTCGATCGCCTGCCCGCGGCCCGTGCGCTCGCGGCAGTACAGCGCGCCCATGATGGCGAACGCCGCGTTCAGGCCGCCGACCGTATCGCAGACCGGGAAGCCGGCGCGCAGCGGATTGAGGCGGTCGTCGCCGTTGATGGCCATCACACCGCTCAGCCCCTGGATGATCTGGTCGTAGGCCGGCTTGTCCGCATCGGGACCGGTCTGGCCGAAGCCGGAAATCGCGCAGTAGATCAGCCGGGGATTCAGCTGGTGCATGGCCTCCCAGGAGAACCCGAGGCGGGTCAACACCCCCGGGCGGAAGTTCTCCACCAGCACATCGCTCGTGGCGATGAGCTTGCGGAAGATCTCCTTCGCGTCGGCCTCCTTGAGGTTGAGCGTCAACGATTTCTTGTTGGTGTTCTGCGCGAGGAACGACGTGCCCATCAACTGCTGGTTCAACTCGGGCACGTTGCCGAGCTTCCTGGCGAGGTCACCGCCTTCCGGATTCTCGATCTTGATCACCTCGGCGCCGGCCAGCGCGAGGTGAAGGGTGGCGAACGGGCCTGCGAGGACATTCGTCATGTCCAGCACGCGGATGCCTTCGAGCAGCTTCATAAGTCCTCCAGGGGGCGTGCCTGCTAGTTGGTCCCGACCCCGATTTCGGGGATCGGGCCGGTGCGCCACAGACGTCCGGCCATGTCGCGGCCGAAGAAGCGGCCCGCGTCCTTCGCCAGAGCGATGAGGACGTCCAGCTTGATGTCCTCGCGGTGTCCCATCCGCTGCAGCATGTGCACGAGGTCCTCCGTGCACACGTTGCCGCCGGTGACCGCGGTGAACGGGCACCCGCCCAGACCGGCGAAGGCCGATTCGAAGTACGTCACGCCGGCCCGCAGCGCCGCGTAGGCGTTGGCGAGGCCGAAGCCGTAGGTGTCGTGGAGATGGCACGCGCACCCGATGGCCGGATCGAGCGCGAGGACGGCGGAGAAGAGCCGGTCCACCTGCGCGGGGTTCGCGTGACCCGCCGTGTCCGCCAGGCTGATCGTGCGGAGCCCGGCATCCACGAACCGCCTGACGATGTCGAGCACGCGCACCTCGGGCACCAGGCCCTCGAACCCGCAGCCGAACGCCGATTGCACCGAGACCTGGACGGTGGCGCCCGCGTCGCCCGCCGCCTTCGCCATGGCGATGATGCGGTCGGTGGCTTCGACGGTGCTCATCCCGGTGTTCTTCCGACTGTGGGTGTCGGAGGCCGACACGCCCATGCAGAAATAGGTCACGCCGCATTTGAAGCCGCGCTCCATCCCCTTCTCGTTGAGCACGAGCCCCGACAGGCGCGCGTGCGCCGGCTTGTGCGCGGGCTCCGAGAAGTAGGTGAAGAGCACGTCGGTGTCGGCCATCTGCGGCACCTTCTGCTGGTGCACGAACGAGCCGACCTGGATGACGTCGATGCCGGACGCGATGAGTGATTCGATCCACGCGATCTTCTGCTCGGTCGGGACCGTCGTCTTCTCGATCTGGAGCCCGTCGCGCGGACCCACTTCGTGAATGATGATGTCGGACATGGAGAGGATGCCCCCTGCGCGCTGCCACACGCCACGATCAACGGTTCATGATGCCCCGCCGCACCAACACAGATTATACCGGACCGAGAAACGGGACCAGGGCTGAAAAGTCTTTTGGATTGAAGCTGACTTACTGTCTAAAAACTTGGCGAGTGTCAGGTTCGCAGTCAATCTTCCAGATTACCGGCTCGACGCTCATCGTGCGGGGACGAGGGGGGAGCTCTAATCTGAGAGATGAGTTGTAAGGACTCAGATTATATGCTTGACAACCGCTCATGCTGCTCGTATATTTGAATTCGCATGGCAGCGCGGACAGGAAAGGAGAGCGGCATGGCGGGCAAAGTCATTGGAATCGACCTCGGCACCACGAATTCCGTGGTGGCGATCATGGAGGCCGGGCAGCCGGCGGTTATCGTGAATCAGGAAGGGGCGCGGCTGACGCCCTCAGTCGTGGCGATCGCCAAGGACGGC
>DASXVO010000075.1 GCA_036504215.1 Vicinamibacterales bacterium
GCCACCGTCGGCGACCTCGTCGTCAAACTCGACCGGGCGCGCCAGCGGCTCGAATCCATCCAGCCGGGGTGCACGCTGTCGCGCCGACGCAAAACACCGAAGATTGTCGCTGTATAGCTATTTCAGGGACACTACACTAGAAGATCGTGTAGATGAACGGCGCGGCGGCGGTGCTGCCGAGCAGCATCAGCACGCCGAGCAGCAGGAACACCACCACGATCGGCAGAAGCCACCATTTCTTGTTGTGGCTGAGGAACCCCCAGAATTCGCCCAACAGCGAGGAGCGCGGCTGGGCAACCGCCTGTTCGAATCGATCGTCGGATTTCGGGTCCATCGCGTCCACCACCCTCAGAACTGCCTGAAGTACCGTTCGGTGTCGGACGGTGCCGGCCGCCGAACCCAGTACGACGTCGCCCGCCGATCGAAGGAACGTCCGAGCGCGTCCCGTCCGATCAGCCGGAACACGAGACCGACCAGCGTGAACAACACGTAGTAGACCAACGCCAGCAGGATCAGGCTGACCGTCCACCCGATGGGAAACGCCGCGACCATCCAGGTCACGTATATCGGCCGCAGCGCGGCGGGCGCAGCCAGACCCACGACGCAACCGACGACGGCAAGCACCCAGAGCGCAAGCGGCGCCCGCCACGGTGCGTGCCAGCCGATGGGCACGGCTGCCGCCCCGAACGCCCCGCCACGCCAGGCCACGACGACCCCCAGGAGCCCGAATCCGACGAGCCAGAGCAGGGCAAAGGTCCGCAACTCCTTCTCGTCCGGGTGCAGGTTGATGTCGCCGAACGTCATGGCGCCTTCTCTCCGTTCTAGTCGAGCTTGAACGCCTTCAGGTACTCCGCCTGGCCGGCGGCGAGACCCTCGGGCTGCTCGGTCTTCAACAGCAGGTAGTGCTCGAGCACGAGCGCATCCATGCCCGTGTTCAGGAAGCAGTTGAGCGCGTCCTCCGGGGAACCCACGATCGGCTCGCCGCGAACGTTGAAGCTCGTGTTGATGATGACGGGGCAGCCCGTCCTCTCTTTGAAGCGTCGAATCAGCTTGTGATACGCCGCGTGCCGCCGCGGATCGACGGTCTGCACGCGGGCCGAGTAGTCCACGTGCGTGATGGCCTGGACGACGGACCGCTTCATGTACAGCAGGTCCATCCCCTTCCGCCCCTTGCGCTCCGCTCCACCATCGACGCGCTTGTCGCGCTGCACATCGGCGACGAGCAGCATGTACGGGCTCTCGACGCCGGCATCCATCTCGAAGTACTCGGGTGTGTCCTCGATCAGGACCGACGGCGCGAACGGCCGGAACGACTCGCGGAACTTGATCTTGAGGTTCATCACCGACTGCATCTTCTCGCTGCGTGCGTCGCCGAGGATGCTCCGGTTGCCGAGCGCGCGCGGGCCGAACTCCATTCGCCCCTGGAAACGCCCCACGACCTTCTCGTCGCACAGCAGGCCGACGATGCGCTCGAGCATCGCCTCGTCGTCGAGATGGCGGTAGCGGGCACCTTTGCGGTCGAGCACCGCCTTGATCTGTTCGTCGGTGTAGGCGGGGCCGAGCAGCGCCCCCTTCATGCTGTCGGTCTCGTTCGTCGTCCGCGGACGTCCCATCAACTGGTGCCAGACGAGGAGTGCCGCACCGAGTGCGCCGCCCGCGTCGCCGGCCGCCGGCTGGATCCACAGGTTCTCGAACGGTCCCTCGCGGAGCACTCGGCCATTCGCCACGCAGTTCAGGGCCACGCCACCGGCAAGGCACAGGTTCTTCATTCCCGTCTCCTCGTGGAGACGACGGGCCATCCGGCTGATGATCTCCTCTGTGACCACCTGGATGCTGGCGGCCAAATCCATGTCGCGATCGGTGACCGGCGATTCGGGTTCACGCGGCGGCCCGCCGAACAGCGCGTGGAACTTCGCGCTCGTCATCGTCAGGCCCTGGCAGTAGTTGAAGTAGCTCAGGTCCATCCGGAACGAGCCATCGTCTTTGAGATCGAGGAGGTGCTCCCGGATGAGATCCGCATAGCGCGGTTCGCCGTAGGGCGCGAGGCCCATCAGCTTGTATTCGCCCGAGTTGACCCTGAAGCCCGTGTAGTAGGTGAACGCCGAGTAGAGCAGGCCGAGCGAGTGGGGGAATCGGAGTTCCTTCGTCAACTCGATGCGGTTCCCGCGGCCGACGCCGCACGCAGCCGTGGCCCACTCACCGACGCCATCCAGCGTGAGGATGGCAGCCTCCTCGAAGGGCGAGGGATAGAACGCGCTTGCGGCGTGCGACTCGTGGTGTTCCGGGAAAACGTAGCGTCCCTTGTAGCGCCCGCCCATGCCGCGATCCATCACTCGCGGCAGGTGGAGCTTCTGTTTCAGCCAAATCGGCAGCGCCTGGCGGAAGCTCTGGAAACCCACCGGCGCGTACGCGAGGTACGTCTCGAGCAGACGCTCGAACTTGGTCAGCGGTTTCTCGTAGAACGCCACCACGTTGATGTCGTCGGGGGTCGCGTTCGCCTCGCGCAGGCAGTACTCGATCGCACGCTGCGGAAACCCTGCGTCGTGCTTGACGCGGGTGAAGCGCTCCTCCTGGGCGGCGGCGACGATGTCGCCATCCGAGAGAATGGCCGCCGCCGAATCGTGGTAGAAGGCGGAAATCCCGAGAATCAGCGTGCGTGTGCTCATCGCCTGCTTACCTGCAGCCCACTGAGTACTTCGGTTCGCGATTGCGGCCACGAGCGCCGCTTGGTGCGCGTGGCCGGTTGTGCTCGATCGGCACTCGGTCCTGAAGGCCCGGATGCATCGCCGCAGGTGTGCATCGAAGGACTGAGAACCCGTCGTTCACCCTGCGCCCGGTACGGCTGGGCAGGATTCAGAATCGTCAACCGCCCATTATACCCTTCGACTCCGCCACGTGGCGCACGGCCGTGGCTGAAGGCACGACCGTGACGCGATCGCAATACGAGGGAGCACAGGGCGTGGCTGACGCGCATTGTCGCCGGCTGCTCAGTGGCCGAAGACGGGCCGGATCGCCTGCGCGAGCGCCTCGCCAACCGCGCGATGGCCGCCCGCGTTCATGTGGTCGTCCAGCACGTAGAATTCCTTCCGCGTCAATACTCTGGTGGTGTCGACGGTCACCAGCCGCCGGATGTACTCGGGGTACGACTCGCGGCTCTTCACCTCGGCCAGCGCGGCAATGAACGGACGTGGCGGGACGAGTTGCTGGTTGATTTCGAGCACCACCAACTGCACACCGTCCAGGTTCTTGTTGGTCGCATGCTGAACGGCGTTCAGGAACAGCTCCGCTTCCTCGGTCGGCGTCGCGGCCGGCATCTTGAGATCCACCGGTTCGGGCTCCTCGAGGTGCGACACCTTCATGAACAACCGGAACGCGTACTTGCCTGGAAAGTAGCCCCGCTGCGACGTGTAGTACCGGACGATACCCTGGTACTGTGCCTCGGTCATGATCGGGAGACGGTTCCCGTATCTCCGGAACGCGAGGTTCTCGGGCAGGTCGTTGTCGGCGTACTGGATGACCAGCACCTTCAAGTGCGATGTGTCCAGACGGTTGAGGAGCGTGAGTTCCCTGACCGTTCCGTACGAGGAGACCCCTGCATCGAGCGTCTTCCGCCCCGTTGCCCTCGCCAGCACGCGGGCGAACGGCTCGTCCTGTCCGACACCCCATCCCATGACGTGCGAGTCGCCGAGGGCGATGATCTCCGGGGCCTCGAGCGATGCTTCGGTGTCGCGGACGCCGAGGTGATTGACCGCGTACGCGTTCTGGAACTCTATGTTGCCAAACGTGCAGCCGCCGGGCCGGAGCGTGTAGGTCACCTCGGGGTCGTAGCGCGCGCAACCTGGTTCGAACTGGATGAACGCCCGATTGAAGTGCCGGTAGACCTGCTGCACGAGCCGCTGCAACGGTTTCGGGGAAACCGCCACGAGCCGGGGCGCGTGGAGCATGACGACGAAGAAGCCCTCGAGCAGGATGCCGACGACCAGGGCGTTGACGAGGACGAGAGCGACGAATCGACGAATTGTCTTGAGATTCAGCATGAAGGTGGCGTCTCCGTCCGCGGCCATTCTGCCATGCGGTCGCAGACCACGCAACTCCGGAACCAGTCAGTACAACACGAAGGGCGCCGTGATGGCGCCCTTCGTGTTGTACTGACTGGACAACCGAACCCGCATCTTCCGCCGGCCGGCCTCTGTCGAGGCCGACCCTGCCCGGCGGTCCGCTAGTCGCGGATTCCGCTCGACGGAAGGTAGTTCGGCGGGGTCACTTCGATGAATTGAACCGTCGTCGCCTTGCCCGCGTAGCCCAGGCTGTAGATGTCGTACGCATGCCACGCGCCGCCGATCATGATCGTCAGCTTGTCCTTCGAGATGGCGCCGGACGGGTTCTTCTGGCGTCCCGCCTGGAACCCTGCAAGCTGCAGATGCCAGATGGTCCTCAGCAGCAGTTCCTCGGCGGCACTCACGGCCTGGTCCTCCGTCGAGAACACGACGAGCAGCGACGGGAACTCCTTGGCGGTCCCGTAGACGACAGCCTGGGCACGATCGACGGTGGGTGCCCCAGGCGGGATATGGCCGCCGCTGCCGTCACCAGGCGTCGTCGGTCCTGACGGCGGTGTGTTCTCGACGGCCGTCACGAATGTCTGCGTGACCGACCAGGGTCCCACGACGCTCTTCGACATCTCGCGGGCTCGAGCCCGCCAGTAGTAGCGGGTGCCGTAAGCCAGGTTCGCCGACAGCGTCGCCCTGGTGTCGCCGGGCTGCTCGGCCGTATTCGTCGTGCCGGCGACCTGGCTGAACGCCTGATCCTTGCTCGCTTCGAAGTCGTAGGAGACGCCCACCGGGCTTCCGCTGCGGGCGCTATTGTGGACGACAAATGTCGGACCGAGGTCCGTCGTCACGCCGTTGATCGGCGAGACGAGTTGCGGCGCCTCCAGCACGACCGGCACGATGACCGTGAACGGGACACCCACGGAGAAGGGACCGGTGTTGGCGCCGTCCTCCGCCTTGGATCTCCAATAGTACGTGCGGTTGGCGGTGAGCGGATCGGGCAGTTTGAACGAGGTCTGGCCGTTCGATCCCGGAGCGATGCCCTCCCGCGTGATCACCTTGGTCGTGAAATCGGCGTCGCTGGCCACCTCGAACGCATACTCCAGTGGCCGCTGGCCGTTGGTCGTCGCGTTGGCGACGACAAGAGTGATGGGCTGCGACCCGACGTCGATCGAACTGCTGGCCTTGGGCTCCACCGGCGTGGGCGGTGAGATCGACACGCCAGCGATCGGTCCGGCCACCGACGGGCTGAGCGGGCTCGAGCTCTTCTGTGTGCTGCAGGCGGCGGCGGCGAGGGCGGGGACCAGGCCTGCCACCAGCAAGAGATAGGTTCGTTTCATGGCATCGTCTCTCTGTGCGTGTGCGCACATCGCCAGGTCCTCGCCCTGAGAGTGGCAACCGCCGATCCGAGTATCGGATCTCCGACACCAGGACTATAGGGCTGGTCGATCGACACCGGTAGGCAGTGGCTTGGGGTGCTTTGACGCTGGGGGATGTCTGCACTAATCTGTACCGGCGCTTGCTTCGGCGGCGCCTGATTCGTCCACAGGAACGGCCAACGGTGGACCGCGTGTCCCTCACAACGCCTATTCCCCGACGGAAGAACCGATGAACCCAAGCGCGGTAGCCCGCATGCCCGGAGTACTGACCGTGTTCGCCGCGGCCGGAACCCTGGCGGTAGCGGTCGTGCTCTGCCTGTCAGGGTTGGGTCCGACGGCGAGCAGCATCGGCCTGGCTGCCGTGATGGGGTGGTTCTGTCTTCCAGGCGTGGTGCTTGGCCTCACGCTCTACCGTGGCCAGCCCGGGCGGGGCCTGGCGGCATGGCTCCTCGGGCCGGCAGCCGGCTACGTACTGAGCAGTCTGGTCCTGCTGGCCCTCTGGGCGGCGGGCGTCCGGCGTCCGGTCATCCTGGCGTCCGTTCCGCTGGTGGCGGGCCTCGCCGCGTGGCTGCTGGGTCGCCTGGCTGGCGGATTGACGATTCCGCGGTTCGACCGGCGCGACATCGTGGCGGTGTGCCTGTTGCTGTTGCTCGTGCCCCTGGTGGTGGGTTTGCCATACGCGCATGTGGGCCGCACGTTGCCTGAGGGCCGGGCTTACCGCGCGTATTTCACCGCCGATTTCGTCTGGGCCATGGCGGTGGTCTCCGAGGTCAGCAAGGGTGACATGCCGCCGCGCAACGTGTTCTATCGCGGGGACGACCTGCGGTACTACTGGCTGGCCCACCTGCTGCCCGCCGTGGAGCATCGCGCGGCGCGCAGCGCACTGCGCGTCGAGCAACTGCTGCTCGTCAACGATTTTTCGATTGGTCTCGCGTTCGTGGGTTTCCTGTACCTGTTCATCCGGCACTTCGTCCGCAGCCCCGGTGCGGCGGCCGCCGCGTGCGTGGCCGTCGTTTTGTTCAGCAGTTTCGAGGGCGCGGAGTTCTTGTACCGCCTCTGGAAGACCGGCGGTCCGCTGACCGCCGTGCTGGACACGAACATCGACGCCGTGTCGCGCTGGAAGTACGAGAGCATGCCGGTCGATGGCCTGCAGCGAGTTCTGCTGTACCAACGGCAACACGAGTTGGGCTACATCCTCGGCCTGTCGGCGCTGCTGCTGCTCGTGCAGGCTCGCGAACGGATCACGGCTGGAGCACTGTTTCTCGCCGGCTGCCTGCTGGGGATGGCGCTCCTGCTGAGTTCGTTCGCCGCCATGATGCTGACGGCCATCGTCGCGGTCTACGCCGGGGTGCGGCTCGTCATCGGCCGGCAGTGGCGCACGATCGTCGCGGGCGCGGCGGCAGCGAGCCTGCCGATGTTCGGCGCTCTGGGCCTCAGCAGCATCCTTCGGTACGTGGACGGTGCCGGGCCGCTCGTCGCCATCGGGCTGAACCGCACCGCGTCGCGCAATGCTGGCATGGCGATCCTGCTGAGCTTCGGGCCCATGCTCCTGGCCGCCGCGGCAGGCCTGCTCGTATCCGTCTGGAAGCGGACGCTGGGCCGGTTCGCCGTGCTCCTGGTGATGATTGCGGTCTGCTGGTTGTTCTACTTCTTCGTGGACGTCCCTGAGCATCAGCACGTGTACGTGGGCTGGCGGGCATCGCACCTGCTGTTCATTGCCTTCGCCGCGTTTTGCGGTTATGCGCTGCAGGAGTTGTGGGCGGCGGGCCGGGCGGCACGGATCGCAACCGTGGCGGTCTCGTTCGTGGTCGCGCTGGCGGCCGCACCGATGGTGGTGATCGACCTCTACAACAGCCAGGACACCTCGAACCGATCCATGGGACCTGGGTTCCGCTGGACAGTGATCCTCTCGCCCGACGAACTGGCGGCGCTCGAGTGGATCAAACGCAACACCTCGCCAAGAGCCCTCGTCCAGATCGAGCCCGAGTCGCGGGGTCGCGACACGTGGGACTACATTCCCGCGTTCGCCGAGCGACGCATGGCGGCGGGACTGCCGATCTCGATGATTCCGCTGCGGAAGTACGAGGTGGCCAGCGCGCGCATCAAGAGCCTCTACCAGGCCACGAGCGCAGACCGCGCGCACGCGTTGGCGGCGGAAACCTGCATCGCCTACCTGGTCATCGGGCCGCCCGAGCGACAGGGCTACCCAGGTCTCCAGCCGCTTCTCGATGCCAGCCCCGACCAGTTCATGCCGCTCTTCCGGAACAGCTCGGTTGCGGTGTACGGGGTGGTGTCGCTGCCAGCCGTGTGTTCAGGGGAGGCCGGACGCCCGGAGCGTGGGGCCGGAGAGGACTGACGTATGACCGACGGGAAACTGAACGTGTTGCAGGTGTGCGATCACCTCGGATGGGAGGGGTCGCGCATGCACGGCGTCAAGCGGCTGTTTGCGTGGATGATCCCGCGGTTCGACCCTGCCCGGTTCAACGTCTCGCTCGTGAGTCTCCGGAAGAAGGACCTGTCCGAGGAGACGCTCGACACCTACGGCGTGGACATCACGTACCTCCAGCGATCGAAGTTCGATCCCGCCACGCTGACGGACATGCTCAAGGTCATCGACCGGAAGAAGATCGACATCCTGCACATGCACGGGTACGGCGCGACCACGTTCGGCCGGGCCGCCGGCGCGATCAAGCGGATCCCGACGCTGCTGCACGAGCACGCGAATCTGACCGACACGCCGTGGTTCCAGAAGGTCGTGGACGTGGCGCTCGAGCCGTTCACCGACCTGGCGATCGCAGTCTCGCGCTCGACGGCGGAATTCGTGATTGGTGCGCGCAAGGTTCCGGAACGCAAGGTGAAGGTCGTGTACCTGGGCGCGCCGGTGGGGGAGTTCGGGCAGGTGCGCAGCCCTGAGGAAGTCGCGGCCGTCCGGCGCGAGCTCGGGGCGGCAGAGACCGACTTCCTGCTCGGCACGGTGACGCGGCTGCACGATTCGAAGGGCAACGAGTATCTGATCGAGGCCGCGCGCACCGTCGTCGACCGCCGGCCGACCGCGAAGTTCTACCTTGTCGGGGAAGGGCCGCTGCGGCCGGCGCTCGAGCAGCAGGCGCGATCGCTGGGACTCGGCGATCGGTTCATCTTCGCCGGCTTCGTCCGCGACGTGGCGAGGGTCGTGTCGGCCTTCGACATGAGTGTGTTCCCCTCGCTCTGGGAGGGGACCCCGCTCACGGCCTTCGAGACTCTCGCCGCCGGCCGTTCCATCGTTGCCACCGACGCCGACGGTCTGTTGGACATCCTCACCGACAATCAGGACGCGCTCATCGTGCCCAGGCGCAACGCTGCTGCGCTGGCCGACAAGATCGTGTTCCTGATGGACCATCCGGAAGAACGCACGCGCCTCTCGGCCCGTGCGCGGGTGACCGCGCAGGACTACGACATCGACGCATTCGTTCGGAAGATGGAACGTCTCTACGAGCTGATGCACGAGGTGTCGCGCAAGACCCACCGGCGCGGCGTGATGGCGGCCGACCTGTCGTTCCTGAACGGCCGCGGCCCCGAACGGCCGGCGCCCTATGCCCGCCGCGGGATCCAGTAGCCGGTGCCCGCGAACGCCTGCGCCCGCTCGCGGACGCGCGCAGCCTCAGCCGGGGCGAACGGCGTGAACGCCGAGGCCGTCGCGACCAGGCCGTCGAGCGTGGCGATCGAGTCCATGCCCGCCAGCACCGTGGTCACAGGCAACGACATCGCGTAGCGCAGGTAGTCGCCGGGCGCCGGCACCGGCCGGTTGAACGCCTCCGCGGGAGGCGCGAACCGGTGCAGCTCGGGACGCTTGTCGGTCTTCGACCGCGAGTCGAACGCGCCGCCAATCGCGTCCTTCATGAAGAACCCATGACCGACCGCCTTCATGACGACCACGGCGATGCCCCGCGCCCTGGTGAGCGGCAGGACCTCCGCTTCGAAGTCCGGAACCCGCGTGGCGTTGATCGGCGCCTGGATGGCGTCCGGATCGAGGCGCGCGATCGCCTGGAGTGTCAGCGTCGGGTCGTGGCACGAGAAGCCACGGAACCGGATCACCTTCTGATCGACGAGCTTCCGGATCGCGCGCTCCGCGCCGTCGGGTCCGGCCAGTTGATCGAGTTGCGTGGCGCTGCTGAGGTTGTGGTGCAGCATCAAATCGACGTGGTCGGTGGACAGCAGCTTCAGGCTGCGCTCCATCTCCCGCATCGCGCCGTCGTAGCTCCGCTCGTCGGTCTTGGTCTCGAGGAACGCCTTCGCGCGGTGCGTCTTCATCGCCATGCCGATCCGCCGTTCGCTGCAGTTCCCGTCGTCGTCCGGGCCGTAGTTGGCGCTGGTTTCGATGAAGGAGATGCCGCGGTCGATTGCCTGCCGGACAAGTTCCGCGCCCGCCTCGTCGGTGGGCACCGGTTCGTAGAAACGCGCGCCGCCGCCGAGTCCCGCCACGCTCACCTGCACGCCGGTCTTGCCGAACGGGCGCGTGGGGACCGCGCCGGCGGCAAGGGCGGGGATCCCGAGCTTCCCGACGATCGAGACGACGAGGCTCGTGCCGGCCGCGGCAGCCGTGGTCTCGACGAACGTGCGACGCGTGACTCTGGTCATGGTGGTATCCGCTCCTCTCCGGCACGCACGGCTCGCTGTCGAGCCGCACGGTGCCTCGTCCTCTGAATGTCCGCGATCGGGACGCCAGCCTGCACCGCCCTACGGATGCGGGCCTCCAGCCCGGGCGCTACCGGCCCTTCAGCGTCGAGATCATCCGCTCGTACTTCGCCATGATGACGTCCCACCGGTAGTTGCGGCGGATGTAGTCGCGTCCGTTGCGGCCCATCGCTGCGCGTAACTGCTCGTCGGCCACCAGCATCTTGAGGCACTCGGTGAACTCGTACCGGTCGGCGTAGAAGAGCCCGCCGTTGCTGGACAGGCAGTGATCGACCAGCACCTCGCTACGCGCGTTGGTGAGGATGGGCGTGCCAACCGACAGGGCCTCGAGCGCCAGCAGCGACAGGCTCTCGAACGGCGATGGGACAACGACGACCGTGGCGGCCTCCAGTGCCTGGCCGCGCTCGATGTCGGAGAGCATGCCGGCGAAGCAGATGAACGGATCCTCCGGGAGAGGCATCAGCTTCACACCCATCAGCACGAGCGACGCCTCGCCGCCTTCCGCCACGTACGCGTTGAAATACTCGATCAGTTCCTCGCAACCCTTGCCCTTCTCGATCCGGCCGCCGTACAGCGCGAAGGGACCGTGGAGACGATGCCGGCGACGGAACGTGGCGCCGCGCGAGGTCAGGTGCGACTGGAACTGCTTCCGGCCGGGAGGTGCGGATGCCCCGGGCGCGTCCTCGGCGGGCGCATCTTCCCCGCCGCCCTGCGCCGTCCGGGAATATGCATGGTGCTGCGGCAGATCCACTCCGCACCCCACCGTTTCCTCGGCGATCGCGCGGATGGAGAAGTGCGTCGTCAGGAAACGCCGTTCGGCCTCGGTGTTGTACGCGATGGCCGACGGCAGGCCGAGGACTTCCTCGTAGATGGAGAGGTGAATCGCCGGCTCGTCGTGCGCCGTGGGCACGAGGATGCTGCGTCCGGGTGCGACCTGCAGGCCGAGCACCGTCGGCGCGTAGAGATATGTGAAGAAGATGAGGGCGTCGTACGACGCCTGGTGTTTCTGGAGGTAGTCGAGCAGCGCCGGGCACCAGGGACCTTGCTGCTCGAGCCACGACATCTCGTCGGCCCGCGTGTGCGGGTTGTGGAAAATCCAGTCCGAGTATCGGTTGAACGAGTCGATGTCGCGCGTCTTGGCGTTGGGAAACCGGCGCACGGTCACACCACGAATCCGGTCGGTGGCTTCCGAATACTCGTTCTTCCACGTGATGTAGTCGCGGGCGCACGTCGTCAGCACCTCGACGTGGTGGCGCTGGGCCAGACGTTCGGCGATCAGGCGGCAGTGGTACTCCGAGCCGCCCAGAATCTCCGTGCCGTAGCGTTGGATGACGAAGCCGAGTTTCACGAAACCCTCCTACCGCACCGAAGTGTTGCCGGCGACCCGTGACAGGGCCGCCCGCAGATCCTTCTCCACGCGCCCGTCGCCGAAATCCGCCAGCCGACGGCGCTGGCCGCCAATCACCTCGCCGCGGAGGTCGTCGTTGAAGACCAGCTCGCCGAGCAGTTCGGCGGCGTACTCGAAATCCCGCGGGGAGAACAGGACGCCCGAACCGGACAGCGTATCGGGAACGGCTCCTGCGGCGTAGGCGAGGATCGGTACGTCCATGGCCATCGCCTCCAGCAACGGGACGCAGAAGCCCTCGTGCTCGCTCAGCGAGAGATAGACGCTGGCCATGCGGTAGTACGCGGCGAGGTCCTCGTCGGTCACCGGCCCCGTGAACATGAAGCGATCGTGGGGCATCTCGTACTGCAGCAGGAGCGTCCGTATCGCCGAATAGTAGTGCGGGACGGCGTCCGTCCGCCCGACGAAGATGAACCGGTAGTCGATGTTGACGTACCGCTTGTAGTGTTCGGCGAAGCGAATGTAGTCGTCGATCCGTTTGTTTGGCGCGATGCGGCCGACAAACAGGATGTTCGTCAACCCATCGTCGAGGATCCGCTCGAGGGCCGGTCGACGTGGCGCCTTCGTGAGGCGGTCGACGTCCACCGCGATCGGCATCACCCCCGTCTCGGCGAATCCCATCTCCTGCAGTTCCAACCGGTTGAACTCAGAAACCCCGAGCGCGAGGTCCGCGTGACCCACCAGGCGCCGGAGGTGTTCCCGGCCCACCCGGCAGAGCCGGTACTGACCCGCGTTGTAGGGGGCGAAGTAGTGCGCCGGCGTGATGTTGTGGTAGTGGAGCACGCGTCCGCGGGGCAGGTCGGCAAACGCGCCGGTCATCGCGGACGGCAGCGCGTAGTGGAAGATCGTGACATCGCCGCTCCTGGCGTCGGGGTGGTCGAACGGTCGAACGATGTCCCGCAAGTCCTCATCGACGGTCAGGCCGTAGATCTCGGAGGTGTGCCCCATGGCGCGCAGGATGACCTGCACGTGACGGGCATGGTCGCCAATCGCGTCGTATCGGTGCGCCGCTCCGACCCACTGGTTGACGATCATGATCAGACGACGCGCCCTGGCGCCTTGGGCAGGGCGTGCCCCAGCGCCGGCCGGTACTGCTGCAGCTCCTCGTAGCGTTCCGTCCCGTCGACCTGTTCCCAGAAATCATCCGCGACCCGATGGCGAGGCCTGCGCGGGGCCGCCAGCACGCGCTCGACGAATCCGAGCAACGTGCCGCGGAAGTCCTTCGCCATCAGGCGGACCAGCGCCTCGTCCTGCCCCGCGATGATCCGCTCGCGCATCTCGGGGTTCGAGGCGATCTCTGCCAGGAGCCTCGCCACGTGCCACACGTCCTTGGAGCGGAAGAGCACGCCCGCGCCATCCATCGTGGCCGGTACCGCGGCGGCCGCGTAGGCCATCACAGGCACGCCCTTGGCAAACGACTCGATGAGCGGCACGCAGAACCCTTCGTGTTCGCTCGCGCAGAGGAACACGTCGGTCACGTCGTAGCACGCCGTCAGTTCGTTGTTGGAGACGTGGCCGAGGAAGTACACGTCACGCACGCCCAGCCGCGCGATGAGTGACTGGAGCAGCGCGTAGTAGCGCTCGAAGCCAGCGTAGCTCCCGACGATCAGCAGCCGCGACCGCGGGTTGAAGAAGCGCTGGTAGGCCGCGAAGATCCGGATGACGTCCTCGATCTTCTTGTTCGGCACGATCCGCCCGACGAACATCACGTTCGTGAAGTCATCGTCGAAGTCGGCGATGACGCGACGGTCGGGCTCGACGTCCAGGTGATCGAAGTTCGGCACGACCGGCAGCACGTCGGTGACCGGGAAGCCAATCTCCTCGAGTTCCCGGCGGTTGAACTCGGAGTCGCCGAGCCCGAGGTCGCACCGCTGCGCGTACGCCGACAGCTCGCGGCGGCCGCGGTAGCACTCGCGGACGAGGAGCGCGTGGATGTCCACGAAGTATTCCGGCGGCGTGACGTTGTGGTAGACCAGCACCATCCGGTCCGGCAACGCGTATGCCGTGCGCGACGCGCGCGAACCGAGCGAGAAGTGATGGATCAGGATGTTGTCGGGCGAACTGATGTCGCGCAGTTCACGGTAGTCCCGCGTGAGATCCTCGAGACGCGGGTCGACCGTCCCGCAGAAGATGTCGGACTCGTAGCCCGCCTCCCGCAGAACCTGGCGAATGCCCAGCACCTCGTTGCCGATGGCATCGCCGTACCCGAGCGTCGCCAGCACCTGATGGACCTGGACGTTCATCCTGCTGCCTTCAGCCTTCATCCTTCAGCCTTCATCCTTCATCCTTCATCCTTTGATGACGGACGGTCCCTTCGGCAGATCGTCGAGCACGTATCGCGCGGGCCTCAGCGTGGGCTTCCGGCGTTCGAAGAAGCCCGGCAGCGGCGCGTCGAGGGGCGACGGCCGCGCAGGCGCCTCGCGCGACAGTCGATCGACCATGTCGAGATACTTCCCCTCGATGACCGGCCACGTATAGTGCTGCTGGAAGTACCGGCGGCCGTTCGCACCGAGCGCGTGCGTGTCCTCAGGGTGCCTGGTGAACCAGCCAATCGCCTCTGCGAACTCGTCCCAGTTGTCGTAGAACAGCCCGGCGTTGCTGCGCAGGCATTGGCCCTTCAGCACGTCGCACCGTCCGTTGGCGAGCACCGGCCTGCCGAGTGCCCATGCCTCGAGCGCGACCATCGACAGGCTCTCGAAGTACGACGGCATCACCAGCATGTCCGCCGCCGCCAAGCCATCGAACTTGTCCTCGTCGGACACGAAGCCCAGGTGCCGGATGTGCGGGCTCTCGGGAATCGGCAGGATCGAGTTGCCGCACAGCACCAGTTGCAGCGGCTCGCGCGTCGTCCGGAGGTAGCGCTGGAAGAAGTCGAACAGCTCGGCGCACCCCTTGTTCTGGTCGATGCGCCCGACGTAGATTGCAAAACGGCGGTCGATGCCGAATTTCTGACGAAACCGCGCGGGTTCGACGCGATCCGGAACGTCGGAGCCTATTCCCACGACCACGCCCGGCACGTCGCCGTTCCCGGAGACGCTGCCGATCAGGTCGCGCTCCTCGAACGAGTTGTACATCAGCGCGCGCACGCCGTTGAACAGCGGCGGGAACAGGCCGAGGCCGATCGCCGGATCGCGCTCGGCGGTTGGCACGAGCACCGCCCGGTCCGCTGCCGCCCGCGTCCCGTAGTACGCGTGGTAGTACCGGTAGCTGAAGAAGAAGTAGTAGTCGTAACGGTCCCGGTTGGCGCGCACGAAGCGAACCAGCGCCGGGCTGGTCGGTCCTTCTTCGTCGAGCCACCGCAGTTCGTCCTGCATCGAGTGTGTCTCGTCGAAGACGACGGCCGAGCGGCGGCCGAAGCGTCCGGCATCCCGCGTGTGTCGGACGGGGAACCGGCGGACCGGCACGCCGTTGATCGTTTCGAGACCAGCCGGCAGCGCGTTGGCCCACGACACGTAGTCGGTCGCACAGGTGGTGAGGACCTCCACCTCGGCGTGACGGGCCAGCCGCTCGGCCACGTAGCGCGCGTGCAGCTCGGCCCCGCCGTTGATCGCAGCTCCGTAGCGCTGAACGACGACTGCGAGCTTCACTGGTCCTGGCGATCGGTGCCGGCGCGGTCATCGGCCCGGGACGGCGGTTCCTGGGTGTCCGGCTCCGCCTGAGTAGCTGGCTGAACCTGGGCGTGCGGCTGCGCCGGCGTGCCGTCGAAATCCAACGTGTCCTCGGCGCGTTCCTCATCCGCCTCGTTCGCGGCCGGGCTCGCGTTGACGGCGCCCTCGGGCCCCGAACTGCGTGCGGCGCCTCCGCGACGGCCACGCCGGCGGCGCCGGCGGCGCCGCTGCTCGGCGCTGCCCTGGTCGGCGTCGCGCGGCGGCTGTTCCGATCCACCCGCCGGGGTCCGGTCGCTCTTCGATCCGGGTGCCGGTTTCGCGTCGGCGGTGGGCACCTCACCCGGTCGGTACTGAACCACACCTTCCAGCGCCCGCGCGCGTCGCTCGCTGAAATCGAGGCGGCTCGAGAGCGACTCCACCCGCATCTTGAGGTTCTTGACCTCGATTCCCAACCGCGTGGTCTCGAGCACGAGGTTGTGGATTAGCTCGTAGGAGAGCTGCGTGTATTCCGCGTGATGCCGGTTGATCTGGACCTGCGTGTGCAGCGAGTGGATCAACCGGTTGATGTTCAGGAACAGCATCATCAGCGGCCGCAGGACCCGCCGTATCCACCGCAGTGGCGCCCGATGGGACTCGAAGAGCGTGTTCTCCTCGAAGCCGTAGTCGGGCAGCGGATCGATGCCGCCCGTGCGGAACTGCTGCAGCAGCTCGGACCGAACCTTCGTCGGATCGAGGAAGCGTTCGAGTTTGACCGATGCGAGCTCACGGATCTGCGCCTCGGTGTAGTCCACGCCGCGCTTCTCGCGGATTCGGGCGCGGATCTGCTGCATGAGCTGCTCGACGTTCACCGAGTCGGAGCGGACGTTGAAATCGGACATCTGTAGGGACCCTCTATCTCCACGGCCAGTACGCAATCAACATCCCGCGATACACGATGCCCACCACCGAGGCCACCCACAGGGCGACGCAACCGAGCAGCGGGCGGTCATTCAGCAGCATGGCTGCCGGGCTTCCTCCTCCCTCCTTCTGGTGCACCAGGTAGAGGTAGCGGAAGATGCCGTACAACGGGAACGGGATCGTAAATCCAAGGAGGTCAGTTCCGAATTTCTCCACGGTTTCCGGGCTGATCGTGTAGAAAATGTAGGCGATGAGCGTCGAGGCCGTCACCACGCCAATCATCTGGTCGAGCAGGTATGGCGTGTACTCGCCGAGGATGCGTCGATGCTGGATCGCGCCGCCCGCGAGCAGCGTCAGCTCCTGGCGGCGCTTGCTGAGCGCGAGAAAGAGTGCGAGCAGCAGCGTGCACACCAGCAGCCAGTGGCTGATCGGCACCGCGATGACGACCGCACCGGCCACCGCGCGCAGAACGAATCCCAGGGCCAGCGTCAGTACGTCCACGATGACCACGTGCTTCAGTCGGGCCGAGTACGCGGCCTGCAGCGACACGTAGAGGACGGCAACCAGACCGAAGGCGGGCCGGATCCAGAAGGCCACGACGAGCGAACAGCCGGCCAGCAGGCCGACCGCCGCCAGCGCCGCCGCCGCCGACAACTGGCCGGCCGCGATCGGACGCCGACACTTGAGCGGATGCCGACGATCGGCGTCGCGATCCGCCACGTCGTTCAGCAGGTAGACCACACCCGACAGGGCGCAGAAGACGAGAGCCGCTGCAGAGGTCAGTGTCAGCGCCCACGGCTCGAACAGCTGTCCGCTGAACAGCAACCCCGCGAAGACAATGAGGTTCTTGGTCCACTGCTCCGGTCGAAGCGAGACCAGCAGGCTGACCAGCGGGGATCGAGCCGGGGCGCCTCCTGTGAGCAAGGCGTCCCGGGTCACGGCATCCGGAAGTGGACTACGCGCCATGAAGCGCGGCTGGGAGGATTAGACGCCGGTCGAGCTGAAGCTCTTGACCGCGTCAGATTCCGATTCGTAAGTCTCGAACACTGTCAGCAGCTTCGTGATCGCCAGCAGATCCTGGATCCGCTTCGTCAGGCTGAGCAGCTTCAGGCTGCCGCCCTGGCGGCTGACCGTCGTATAGGTGCGCACGATTTCGCCGAGACCCGCGCTGTCGATATAGGGTACTTCCGCGAGATTCAGCACCAGCTTCTTCTGACCCTGCTGGACCAGACTGTTCACCTTGTCGCGGAGCAGTTCATCGCCCTCGCCCAGCGTCATCTTGCCGTTCATGTCGATGATCGTCACGTCCCCGACGGATCTCTGATGGATATGCATTCCGCATTCCTCCCGCCTGTGCGCGAGCGACCGGCCGTCAGGCGACAACCGCGGATCGCCGCGACTCTTCAAGGCGCCTAATACTATCGCAGCCCGGAAAACAGCGTCAACCAGCCCGGACTCCGAAAAAAAGGGGGGCCGCACCTGTGCACGGCCCCCCGGGCAATCCCGATCGGAATTCCTACACGCCGGCGCCACCGGCCCCCGCGAACTTCCGCTGCTGGAAGCACTCGCGGCAGTAGACCGGGCGACCCTGAGTTGGCTTGAACGGAACCGTGGTGAGTTTTCCACATTCCGAACAGTTGGTCTGGGTCTCGACGCGTTCCCTGGCCGGACTCGCCCCGGCCGGCCGACTAGCCCGCTTGGTCTTGCACGACTTGCACCGTTTGGGCTCGTTCTTGAAGTTCTTGTCGGCGAAGAACAGTTGCTCACCTGCGGTCCAGATGAACTCCGTTCCGCAGTCCACGCAGCGCAGGGTCTTGTCTTGGAATTCCATCGGTGGATACCCCCCGCTTCTCGCTACTCCAGCTCGCGTCGGAGTTTCTTGCGGCTCCGCTTGCGCGCCAGTGCCTGCTTGGCACGACGCTTGTCCCCTGGCTTCAGGTAGAAGGAGTGCTTCTTGATATCCTTGATGATATCTTCCTGCTGAACCTTCCGCTTGAAACGCCGAAGGGCGCTCTCGACTGACTCGCCTTCTTGTACTTTGACTTCAGCCACGCCCTACAACACCCCCTTACCGGCCCGGCTGGCACGTATCCCATCCTGGTAAACTACCGGAATATGCTAGGCTATCACAGGTAGTCGCGGATTCTAGGGCTAAAGATGACGTGGAGTCAACGAAATACTAACTCCTTGTACATCAGCGACATACCTCCAACGCGCGACCTCCATGAAACTCTTGATCATCGGTTCCGGCGCCCGTGAGCACGCCCTCTCGTGGAAGCTGGGGCGTGAATCGGCTGCTCATGAGCTCGTTTGCGCCCCTGGGAACGCCGGCATAGCGGACGTGGCCCGGCTCTCGCCGGTCGACCCGGCCGACCCGGAGGCGGTCTACGCACTGGCCGAGCGGGAAGGTGCGGACCTGACCATTATCGGCCCGGAACTGCCGCTCACGCATGGTGTCGCCGATCTGTTCGCCGCCCGCGGCCGCCTGCTCCTCGGTCCCACCCGGCTGGCGGCTGAGCTCGAGTCGAGCAAATCTTTTGCGAAGGACTTCATGCGGCGTCACCGGGTGCCGACCGCAGCCTACCAGATCTGCGAGTCGCCGGAAATCGCGCTGGCCGTGCTCGCGACTCGTCAGTTCGGCTATCCCCTGGTGATTAAGGCGGACGGCCTGGCCGCCGGCAAGGGCGTCGTCATCGCGAAGGACCAACTGAACGCCGCCCACACCATCAAGTCGATGATGGTGGACCGACGGTTCGGCGACGCCGGGACTCGCATCGTGATCGAGGAGTTCATGGAGGGCCAGGAGGTGTCGGTCTTCGCGCTGACCGACGGCCGTCGGGCCGTGCTGCTGCCGACCGCGCAGGACCACAAGCGAGCCCATGACGGCGACCGCGGGCCGAACACCGGCGGCATGGGGGCATTTGCGCCGAGCCCGCTCGTGGACGACGAGCTGCTCGATCGGATCCGCGACACCATCGTTCTGCCGACCATCGACGGGATGCGCGCCGAAGGCCGCGAGTTCCGGGGCTTCCTGTACGCAGGCCTGATGCTCACCCGCGAGGGTCCGAAGGTCGTGGAGTTCAACGTGCGGTTCGGCGATCCGGAGGCGCAGGTCGTCCTGCCGATGATCGACGACGAGCTCGCTCCGCTGCTTCGCGATGCCGCCGCCGGAAAACTCGGCCAGGACTCGTGCCGGGTGCGTGACTGGCCGCGGGTCGGCGTCGTGCTCGCCTCCGGCGGCTACCCGGATTCGTACGAAACGGGCAAGCTCATCACTGGTCTGGCGGATGCCGCCTCGGTGCCGGGTGTGGTCGTCTTCCACGCGGGCACCGCGCAACGCGGCGCCGAGATCGTCACCGCTGGTGGACGTGTGCTGACGGTGGTGGCCGAAGGCAAGGACTACCGCCAGGCGATGGCACGGGCGTACGCTGCGGCCGGCCGGATCGGCTTCGACGGCATGTTCATGCGCAAGGACATCGGACTGAAGGCACTCTCAGCTCGAGGCTGAGCAGCGACCTCCGACTGACACTCCGCGGATCCGACTGATATGTCACCTATCTCCGTCCTAATCCTGATCGGCTCCGATTCGGATGCGCCCGTGATGCAGCCGGCCGCGGACCTGTTGAAGGAACTCGGCATCCCGTGCGAGATGACCGTGGCGTCAGCGCACCGTTCACCGGCCCGCGTGCAGCGCCTGCTTGCCGAAGCGCCAGGCCGCGGCGTGCAGGTGTTCATTGTCGGCGCGGGCGCGGCCGCTCATCTGGCGGGCATGGTTGCGGCGCACACCACGCGACCCGTCATCGGCGTGCCCATCGATTCGTCCGCGCTGAACGGACTCGATGCGTTGCTGTCCACGGTGCAGATGCCGCCGGGCGTCCCGGTGGCCACGGTCTCGATCGGGAAACCCGGCGCGACGAATGCCGCCGTGCTGGCCGCGCAAATGCTGGCCCTCGCCGACCCGGCACTGTCGGCCCGGCTCGACGAGTACAAGAAGACGCTGGCCGACAAGGTCGAACAGGCTGCCTCGCGGATTGCGCCGTCGTAATCCCAGCGCCGAAAGTCGAGAGCCCAGAGCCTTGAAGTACGCCATCCTGACGTTCGGCTGTCGCGTCAACCAGGCCGACTCGTTCGACTTCGAGCGCGACCTGCATGCGTGTGGTGGTGTGCCGGCCCCGCCCGAGACCGCCGACGTGGTTGTCGTCAACACGTGCACGGTGACGGCATCGGCGGACCGGAGCGCAAGAAGCGCCATCCGCCGAATCGCCAGGGCGAATCCGAACGCGCACATTCTCGCCACCGGGTGCTACGCGACGCGTCTGCCGGGCGATCTCGACCGACTGCCCGGTGTCGTGGCGCTGCTGCCGAACGACGGCAAGCAGCAGTTCACCGACTGGCTCGATCAGTACGCCGACCCCGAAATACGGGCGGTCGAGCCGTTTCGACACCAGGCGCCCATCCCGGGCACCGCCGGGCGCACCGCCTATCCGCTTCGCGTGCAGACCGGCTGCGACGGGTCTTGCAGCTACTGCATCGTGCCGAGCACCCGCGGCGTCAGCCGCAGCCAACCGCTGGAGGGCGTGCTGCGCCAGGTTCGGCGGCTCGAGGCAGCGGGATACCGGGAACTGTGGCTGACCGGCGTGCATCTCGGCTCGTATGGGCGCGATCTCCGGCCGGCGTCGTCGCTGGCCGATCTGCTCACAGCCCTCGATCGTGTGCCGGGCGACGTGAGGTTCCGAATCAGCTCGCTCGAGCCGATGGACTGCACGTGTGGGATTGTCGATTTCGTCGCAGGCTCGCGCCGCTTCCTGCCCCACCTGCATCTTCCCTTTCAGCACGTGAGCGCGCGGATGCTCGAGATGATGAGGCGCCCATATTCGTTTGAAACCTGGAACCGATTGATCGATCATGTTCGCGATCGCCTGCCGGAGGCCGCGATCGGCGGCGATGTCATCGTCGGATTCCCTGGAGAGACCGACCGCGACTTCCAGGCGCTCGCGGATTATCTCGAGCAGGCGTCGCTGACGCATCTCCACGTCTTTCCGTATTCCGATCGGCCCGGAACCGCGGCGGCAGCCTTTCCGTCGAAAGTCGGTGTCGCCGAGATCCGCCGCCGGGCTGACACGGCGCGTCGGCTTGGTCGGGCCCTGACCGATCGCTTCGTGTCCCGCATGCTGTCGACGACTCGCAATGGGCTGACGCTCGGTGACGGGACGCTCGTGCTGACGGACAACTACCTGAAGGTACGCATTTCGCCGGGCCATTCACGAAACGTGCGCGTGCGGGTCAGGCTGCTGCACGCGGATCCGCTGCGCGGGGAGGTGGTGGCGTGAAGACGCTGGCGCTGCTCGGAACGACGCTCGGTTTCGCGTTCAGCGCGGGGCTGAATCTCTACGCGACCGTGCTCGTCATCGGCCTGGCCGTCCGCGTTGGCTGGGTGGCGCTCCCCGGCCAGCTGTCGAGTCTGGCGATCCTCGGCGACCCGATTGTGCTCGGCGTGGCCGGCGTCATGTATGTCATCGAGTTCCTGGCCGACAAGATCCCCGCCGTCGACCATGCATGGGATCTCGTCCACACGTTCATCCGCCCGATCGGTGCGGCGTGGATCGCGTGGCGCACGATCGGCGGAGCCGGGTTCTCGGAACCGGGCGAGGTGGCGCTGTTGCTCGCCGCCGGCGGCGTCGCCCTGTCCGCACATGCCGGAAAGGCCGGAACGCGTCTCGCGAGCGCGTCGGTTGGCGGGCACGTCTTCGGCCTCGGCGTGCTGCTGAGCCTCGCCGAGGACGTCATCGCCTTCGTCTTGACGCCACTGGCCATGCTGCAGCCGCTGTTGGTGCTGGCGTTCGTGTTGGTGGCGCTCTGCGTCCTGGCGGCGTTCATCCCGCTGACGATCCGCGCGATCAGAAGGAAGAGGAGAACGGCCCCGACCCCATAGGATGGCCTTCCGGCCGGCCGTTCAGCGCATCGCATCCGCAAGTTTCTGCCCCGCCGATTTCGTCTGTCCCTCGACGATGAGTTGACCGCAGGCCGCGCGGATATCGCGCCCGCGGCTCTTCCGTACCGAAACCGTCAGGCGGTGATCGGCCAGAATCTGCGCGAACCGATCGACACGATCGTCGGATGGGCGGGAAAACGGGATACCCGCCGCCTCGTTGAGCGGGATGAGGTTCACCTTCGAGCGGACGCCGTTGAGCATGTGGACGAGTTGGTGCGCGTCCTCTGGCGTATCGTTCACGTCCGCCAGCATCACGTACTCGAACGTGATGCGTTCGCGTCGTTTGACGGGGAATCGCTGGCAGGCCGCGATGACCTCGCTGATGCTGTACTTCCTGTTGAGGGGAACCAGCAGGTCGCGCTGGGCTTCCGTCGTCGCGTGAAGTGAGACAGCCAGGTTCGGCATGTACGGTTCCTGGGCGAGACGGTCGAGTGCGGGGACCAGGCCGACCGTGGATAGCGTCACGCGTCTCGGCGACACCGCCAGCCCGTCCTCGTCGCCCAGAATCCGCAGCGCCCTCATCGTCTGGTCGTAGTTGTGGAGCGGCTCGCCCATTCCCATCAGCACGATGTTGAACCTGGCGTCGAGGAGGCCGAGTTCGCGTGCCAGGACACGAACCTGACCGACGATCTCACCCGCGTCGAGGTTTCGCGTGAGACCCATCTTGCCCGTCAGGCAGAACGCGCAGTTCATCGCGCAGCCGACCTGCGTCGAGATGCAGAAGGTCTGTCCGGGCGAGTCGGGGATGAACACCGCCTCGATACGGCGGCCGTCGGCGAGCTGGAGCAGCAGCTTTTCGGTTCCGTCCGACGCCCGCTCACGTCCGGTGATGGCCGGGGTGGACACCCTCACCGCCTGGCCCAGATCCGCCCGCAAGGTTTTCGACAGATCGGTCATGCGGTCGAAGTCGGTCACGCCGCGTTTGAACACCCAGCGGTAGATTTGGCGGGCGTGGAACGTGGGAATGCCCCGATCGCGTAGCAGGGTCTCGAGTTCGCGGCGTTCGAAGCCGCCGATATCGGTCGGCAGGGATGGGTGGGGCACGGTTTGACCTGGCTTTCCGGAGTGGGATACTCCCGCTATTATGCCCGATCGGCGCGGAAGCTTCCCGTTGAAGGTCAGGCACCGGGCATGTTATCATCAGGGTGTCTGGTGGTGATAATTCCTTTTCTGTCAACGATTTGCGGACCATTGACGACTCGGTCCACCCGTACGCTCCACCCCTCCGCCAACACGTCACACTGGGAACCGAGCACACCATGATCGTCCGCGAGGTCCTCGGAAGCGGCCTTCGTCTTCTCACCGAATCGATGCCGCACGTCCGTTCCATCAGCGTGGGCGTGTGGCTGACGCGGGGGTCGCGTCACGAGCCCGAGGAACGCAGCGGGATTGCCCACTTCGTGGAGCACATGCTGTTCAAGGGCACGGCAACGCGGAGCGCCGAGGACATCGCGCAGGCCATCGATTCGATCGGCGGACAACTCGATGCCTTCACGGCCAAGGAATACGCCGGCTACTACATCAAGGTGCTCGACGAGCACCTGCCGCTGGCCATGGAGATTCTCTCCGACATCGTGCTGCACCCGGCGTTCGACGCCGACGACATCGAGCGTGAGAAGAAGGTCATCCTCGAAGAAATCAAGATGGTCGAGGACACGCCCGACGACCTGGTCCACGAGTTGTTCACGCAGACGTTCTGGGAAGGCCACCCGCTCGGCCGGCCGATTCTCGGGACGCCTGACACAGTGGATGCGCTGACCCAGGAGACGCTTCGCGACTACTTCCGGCGCGTCTACACGGCGAACAACTTCGTCGTTGCCGCGGTCGGCAACCTGGACCATGCGCGCGTCGGGGAGTTGGTGGAGCGGGCGTTTGCCGACCTCACGCCGACCGGCGAGGTAGCGGCCGATATCGTGCCCCGCGTCCTGCCCCGGTTTGCCGTGCGGAACAAGGATCTCGAGCAGAGCCACATCGTCCTCGGCACGAGCGGCTATTCACAGAGCCACGAGGACCGCTACGTCAGCTACGTGCTGAACACGCTGCTCGGCGGGTCGATGAGTTCGCGGCTGTTCCAGAACGTGCGTGAGAAGCGCGGGCTGGCGTATGCGGTCTTCAGCAGTCTGAGCGCGTACCGCGATGCCGGTGCGCTGACGATCTATGCCGGGTGTGCGACCGAGGCGGTGGCCGAGGTGATTGATGTGACGGTCGAGGAACTCCGGGGCGTGAAGAACGAGCCGATTCCCGAGACCGAGCTCCGTCGAGCCAAGGATCACCTCAAGGGCAGCATGATGCTGAGCCTCGAGAACACCGCGAGCCGGATGTCGCACGTCGCCCGCCAGGAGATCTACGGCGACCGGCGTTTCGGCCTCGACGAGACGCTCGAAGGCGTCGAGCGGGTCACGGTGGACGATGTGCAGCGGGTGGCGCGCGATCTGTTCGTGAACGGCGGGCTCGCCGGAACCGTGCTGGGCCCGCTCGACGGGTGGCACTATCCGATCGATCGCCTGACGCTGTCGTAGCGCCCTCGTTCGACGTCCTGCATGCTGAACGGAGCGCTTTTCACTCGGCATTTCTCAGGGGCTGTCCTGGGGAGGGGTGTGACGTGATTGCCCGATACACCGGTGTCGCGATGGGGCGAATCTGGAGCGAACAGCGGCGGTTCGAGACGTGGCTCCAGGTCGAAATCGCGGCGGCGGAAGCCATGGCCGATGCCGGCATCATCCCGGCGGCGGCGGCGCGCGCGATCCGTGAGCGGGGAGCCTTCGACGTGGCGCGCATCGAGGAAATCGAAGCGAAGACGCGCCACGACGTCATCGCCTTCACGACGGCGGTGGCCGAGCACGTGGGCGAGGAGGCGCGCTGGCTCCATTTCGGCCTGACCTCGTCGGACGTCATCGACACCGCGCAGGCGCTCCAGATGCGCGAAGCGTGCGACCTGGTGCTCGAAGGGATGGCAACACTGAGCGACGCCGTCCGGGCGCGCGCGGAGGAGCACCGCCGAACGCCGATGATCGGCCGCACCCACGGCGTCCACGCCGAGCCGATGACCTTCGGCTTGAAACTGGCCCTGTGGTACGCGGAGCTGCAGCGGGACGTCGAGCGCGTGCGTCGGGCGCGGGCCGGCATCAGCGTCGGCAAGATCTCCGGCGCGGTCGGCACGTTCGCGCACCTCGACCCGGCGATCGAGGTTTCGGTGTGTGCGAAGCTCGGGCTCGACCCGGCGCCCGTCTCCTCTCAGATCATCCAGCGCGACCGTCACGCGGAACTCCTGTCGTCGCTGGCCATCACCGCGGCGTCGCTGGAGAAGTTCGCCCTCGAGATCCGCGGCCTGCAGAAGACCGAGATCGGCGAGGTCGAAGAGCCGTTCGAGACCGGGCAGAAGGGTTCGTCCGCCATGCCGCACAAGCGAAACCCGATCGGGTGCGAGCAGGTGGTCGGCCTGGCGCGGCTGCTTCGCGGCAATGCGATGGCGGCGATGGAGAACATCGCGCTCTGGCACGAGCGGGACATCTCGCACTCGTCGGTCGAACGCGTAATCCTGCCCGACAGCTTCATCGCGCTCGACCACGTGCTCCGCCGCTTCGCGAAAATCGTGCGCAACATGGTGGTCCACCCGGAGCGGATGCGCGAGAATCTGGAGCGGTCGCGCGGTGTCGTCTTCTCCGGAACGGTCCTGCTGGAACTCGCACGCCGGGGTGTGGCGCGGGAGCAGGCCTACGAGTGGGTGCAGCGGAACGCGATGCGCTCGTTCGAGGAACAACGGGCCTTCAAGCCGCTCCTGCTCGAGGATGTCGAGGTTGGCCGCGTCCTGTCGGCTGCGGACATCGAGCGTGCGTTCGATCTCGATGTCCACCTGCGGCACGTCGATCGCATCCTCGATCGGGTGTTTCAGACCATCACCACCTGACGGGCCCGGTCGGGAGGACCCCAGAATGGGCGAGGCCGCCCGCGTTGGCACGGACACTCGGAGTGGCACGGGCGTTCCGCCCGAGCGGGCGGCGCTTCGGCGGCCCACGGAGGTTTGCTCATGGTCGTGCGCATCATTCTCTTTGCGTTGCGTCCGGATCTCTCCGACTACGACAGTCGAATCCTCCTGGCGACGATCAACGGGACGGTGAAGAGCGTGCCAGGGATCCTCAGCTTCAATGTCGGCAGGCGACTGGAGACCGACGGCACCTACCGCCTGGGAGGCACCCTCGAGGCAGCCCCAGGGCCCGACTACGATTACGCGGCGGTCTTCCAGTTCGAGGACAAGAAGGCGTTGCAGAACTACCTGCACCACCCGGCGCAACACGAGTTGAAGACGCGCTTTGTCGCCGCCGTCACGGCAGCGACGACGGCGGATTTCGAGATGTGACACGGGCCTGATGATGTTCGACAAGCTCCACGAAGAATGCGGCGTGTTCGGGATCTGCGGCCATCCGGAAGCGTCGAAGATGGCCTACCTGGGCCTCTACGCCCTCCAGCACCGCGGCCAGGAGAGCGCCGGCATCGCGGCGTCGGATGGCCAGCGGATGATCGCGTACCGCGCGATGGGCCACGTGGCCGACGTGTTCACCGAGGGCGAGTTGGCCCGCCTGGCGGGCAGCCTGGCGGTGGGCCACGTGCGGTACTCGACCGCCGGGGCCAGCAAGCTCGTCAACGCCCAGCCGATCCTGATCGACTGCCAGCACGGCCAGATCGCGCTCTGCCACAACGGGAACCTCGTCAACGCGAGCGAACTGCGCGACGACCTGGTGCGCGACGGCGCGATCTTCCAGACGAGCAGCGATTCCGAGGTGGTGCTGCACCTGTACGCCCGGTCGAGGGCCGGTTCGGTCGAGGAGGCGATCATCGAAGCGCTGGCGCAGATCCGGGGCGCGTTCTCGCTCGTCCTCGCGACCAAGGACTGCCTCATCGCGGTCCGCGACCCGCACGGGTTCCGACCGCTGGCGATGGGCCGCCTCGGCGATGCCACGGTCATCGCCTCCGAGACGTGCGCGATGGATCTCATCAGCGCGACCTGGGAGCGGGACGTCGAGCCCGGCGAGATCGTCATCGTGTCGTCCGCCGGTGTCCGGTCGATCAAGCCGTTTCCGCCGGCGCCCCGCTGCCACTGCATCTTCGAGCACGTCTACTTTGCCCGTCCCGACAGCTACGTGTTCGGTGAGAGCGTCAATTCCGTCCGCACGGAGTTCGGCCGATTGCTCGCGCGCGAGGCCCCCGTGCCTGCGGACGTCGTGGTCCCTGTGCCGGATTCCGGCGTATGCGCGGCCACGGGCTACGCGGAGGAGGCGGGCTTGCCGCTGCGGATGGGGCTCATCAGGAACCACTACGTGGGCCGCACGTTCATCGAGCCGCAGCAGTCGATCCGCCACTTCGGCGTGAAGGTGAAGCTGAATCCGGTTCGCAGCATCCTCGACGGGCAGCGCGTCGTGCTCGTCGACGACTCGATCGTGCGCGGGACGACGTCGCGGAAGATCGTCCGGATGATCAAGGCGGCAGGCGCCCGGGAAGTGCACGTGCGCATCAGTTGCCCGCCCACGATCTCCCCGTGCTTCTACGGGGTGGACACTCCGCGGCGTTCCGAGTTGATTGCGGCCACGCACACGCTCGAAGAGATCCGGAAATACCTCGAGGCCGATTCGCTCCAGTACCTCAGCCTCGAAGGGCTGCTCTCGGCCGTCAACTCGCACCGGACCAGCTACTGCACGTCGTGTTACACGGGGCACTACCCGCTCCCGTTCCCGAAGGACCAGGCATCGCAGGTGCAGTTGCCGCTTCGCCTCGTGGAGCGCCCGTAGCGGCGGTCGGAGGACCTCGATGGACTACAAGACCTCCGGCGTGGACATCGACGCCGGCCTCGAAACGGTTCGGCGCATCAAGGGCCTGGCCCGCGCGACCTTCACGCCCGGCGTGCTGTCGGAGATCGGCTCGTTCGGCGGCCTGTTCCGCGTGGAGCCTGGGCGGTTCGCCGACCCCGTGCTCGTGGCGAGCGCCGACGGCGTGGGCACGAAGCTCAAGGTCGCCTTCATGGCGAACCGCCACGACACAGTGGGCGAGGACCTCGTCAACCACTGCGTCAACGACATCCTGGTCCAGGGCGCACGGCCGCTGTTCTTCCTGGACTACCTGGCCACGGGCTGCCTGGCCCCCGACGTGGCCGAGCAGATCGTCGCCGGGATCGCGCGCGGCTGCCGCGCCAACGGCTGTGCCCTGCTCGGGGGTGAGACGGCGGAGATGCCGGGTTTCTACGCGGCCGGCGAATACGACCTCGCGGGCTTCATCGTCGGCGCTGTCGATCGGGCGAAGGTGGTCGACGGGTCGGCGCTCGCGGCCGGCGACGTCCTGATCGGACTCGCGTCGACCGGCCTCCATACCAACGGCTACTCGCTCGCGCGCCGAATCGTATTCGACATCCTGGGGCTCGGTGTCGACTCGGTGGTCGCTGAACTCGGCACGACCATCGGAGAGGCCCTGCTCGCGGTGCATCGATCCTATCTGCGCGTGATCGAGCCGCTGCTCGATGAGGATGACCTGGTCCGCGGCCTCGCGCACATCACCGGTGGCGGCATCACGGACAACCTGCCACGGATCTTCCCGGCTGGCGTTGGTGGCGTGATCGACCGTCGCGCCTGGGACGTGCCGCCGCTGTTCGAATTCCTCGGCAAGGCCGGCCAGGTCCCGGCCGACGACATGTATCGCTCGTTCAACATGGGGATCGGACTCATCGTCGCGTGTCGCGCGCAGGATGCCGACCGTCTCCTGGCTGCGCTTCGAGCGAGTGGCGAACAGCCCCGTGTGATCGGCGAGCTGGTTCGGGGTGACCGGCTGGTGCGCTACCGATGAATCGGACGCTCGGCGTGCTGATCTCGGGCCGGGGCAGCAATCTGCAGGCGATCGTCGACGCGATCGCGGGCGGCACGCTGCATGCGCGTATTGCGGTCGTGATATCGAACCGCGCGGATGCCGCCGGTCTCGAACGCGCGCGACGGGCCGGCATCGAGACCGCCTGCCTCGACCACCGGGCGTTTGCCTCGCGCGAGGACTACGACCGGGCGCTGGCCGGGGAGTTGCGCGCCAGACACGTGGGTCTCGTGTGTCTCGCCGGTTTCATGCGTCTGCTGAGCCCGGTCTTCATCGACGCGTTTCCGCACGAGATCCTCAACATTCACCCGTCACTGCTGCCAGCCTTCCCCGGTCTCGATGCGCAGCATCAGGCCTGGGCGCACGGCGCAAAGGTCAGTGGCGCGACGGTGCATCTCGTGGACCGCGACCTCGACGCGGGCCCCATCGTCCTTCAGCGCGCGGTGGTTGTGCTCGACGACGACACGCCCGACACGCTGGCGGCACGCATCCTGGTCGAGGAACACAGGCTGTATCCCGAGGCGATCCGGATTCTGCTCGACGGCGGCTGGCGGATCGAGGGGCGACGATTCGTCGCGCCGGCCCGCTGACCGGCCGGCGCGCTATAGTACTCAGTTCACATCTCTGGAAGGGGCGATCGAAAGCATGGCGAGCGACGTCTACCGTGAATTCGAGTGGCGGGGCATGGTGTACGAGGGGACCGAGGGGGTGCACGACGTCCTCGCACGTGAGAAGGTCACCTGCTACATCGGGTTCGATCCGACTGCATCGAGCTTGCACGTGGGCTCGCTCCTGCCGCTGATGGCGTTGGCGCGGCTCCAGCGCTTCGGACACAGCCCCATCGCGATAGCTGGCGGCGGCACGGGCATGATTGGCGACCCGAGCGGGAAGACCCAGGAGCGCCAACTCCTGAGCCTCGAGCAGATCGACGCGAACCTGGTCGGCATTAGAGCCCAGCTCGAGCGGTTCCTCGACTTCAACGCCGCCGCCAACCCCGCGCGCATCGTCAACAACGCCGACTGGCTGGCGAAGTTGAGCCTGATGGAATTCCTCCGCGACACGGGCAAGTACTTCACCGTGAACTACATGCTCGCGAAGGAGTCGGTGAAGCGGCGCATCGAGCAGGAGGACGGGATCTCGTACACCGAATTCTCGTACCTCATGCTGCAGGCGTACGACTTCCTCACCCTGTTCGACCGCTACCGGTGCACGCTGCAGCTCGGTGGGAGCGACCAGTGGGGAAACATCACCGCGGGCTGCGATCTGATTCGCAAGCTCCGCGCCGCGAAGGCGCACGGCCTCGTGATGCCGCTGGTCACGACGGCGTCGGGCGTGAAGTTCGGCAAGACGGAAGCGGGGGCCATCTGGCTCGACCCGACCCGCACATCCGACTTCCAGTTCTTCCAGTTCTGGTTGAACACCGACGACCGCGACGCGCTGAAATACCTGAAGTACTTCACCTTCCTCACCGAGGAGCAGGTGACGGCACTCGAGCGCGAACTGGCGGCGGCGCCCGAGAAGCGGGTCGCGCAGCGTGAGCTGGCGCGCGAGGTCACGAGGCTCGTCCGCGGCGACGAGGCGGTGGCGCGAGCGGAGCGGGCCAGCGGGATCCTGTTCGGCGGCAGCATGGCCGACGCAAAGGCCGACGACGTGCTCGAGGTGTTCGCGGACGTCCCATCCACCGAGATCGACGCCGCACGATTCGCCGCGCCGGGCCTCGCGATCGCGGAAGTCATGAGCCTGACGGGCCTCGCGGCGTCGAAGGGAGAGGCCGGTCGCCTGATCAAGGGTGGCGGCGTCTATCTGAACGATGCGCGCGTCACCGACGAGCGCGCGAGGCTGACGCTCGAGCAGGCGATCGACGGGCGGCTGTTCGTGTTGCGCAAGGGACAGCGAAGCCGACACGTGGTCCGGGTCCGGGGGTAGGGCCCCGGCCCTCGCCCCCTGTGGTCGAGCCGTCACCAGGTCCAGGTGGCGATCAACTGGCCGCCATGCGCGTTGACCGACGGCGTGATCGTCGGACGCCCGACGGACCGGGCATCCTGGAGCGCGGGGATGCCGTATCCCACGGCCACGCCGACACCCGCGCCCGCGATCACGTCGGTGAGGTAGTGCCGATCGGCGGAAACCCTGAAGTAGGCAGTCGCTGCCGCGAGCGGCACCCCTGCGATCCACAGCCACCCGGTCGGGCGGCCCCGCGCCGCCGTTTCATGCGCCACCGACACGAGCAATGTGAAGGCATCCGCCGTGTGCCCGGAGAAGAACGACGTGTTGCGGTCGTTCGGCTGGTCGACGGACCCGGGCCTGCGGTAGCGATATGACGGCCGCTCGCGTGCGGCCGCAATCTTCACGGTCTGCGCGATGAGCGACGTGGTCGTCAGCGCCTGGACGACCGTGAGGATGCCGCGCCCATCCAGGTCCCGACGGACCAGCACAAGTCCGAGCGGCGTGAACGCGGTGACATAGCTGAGGGTGTCGGCCCTTCCGAGGTTCGCATCGGACCATCGCAGCGCGTTCCGCACCGAGCGGTCGAGGCCGTTCACCGCATCGGCTCCGGAGGCCGTTGTCTCGCACCAGTGGCAATTCGCGGGATCGAGCAGAGAGGACGCGGCGAGCGCGCTCGCCAGGCCCGCGATCGTCACCGGCAGTTCCCACCGTGAGATGGGGGCGCGCTCTCGCGCCGGCTGGGGCGACTGCGCCTGCGCGGGTGCGGCGACGATCAGCGCGACGATGAGCAGGCGGACGATCATCACCAGTGGTCTCTGCCGGGCCCGAGCCGTCATCGAACACGACGGCGAGTCCGCATTCGAGCGAGCCGATCGACCATGCACGCGGGGAGCCTCCGCATCCGTCGGACCGTCGGGCCTCCGAAACAGTATGTGCCATTTCGCCGATGACCCTCCAAGGTGGGGGTTCCGGCGGAGCGGGGGGGGCGTGGGCTGTCGCCGGTCGTCGACCCAGGGATTGGCGAGAGGCCTGCGAGACAGGCTTGCGAGCGAGACTTGACACATGGACGGGCGACGGTCTATATTGTCCTTCTGCCTCGGACGTGACCCATCGTAACGACGGTGGCTGATTGCTCCAGTTGGACCGGAGCAATTTTTGTCTCAGTTCACAGCGGGACCCACGGCAACCAAGAAGTTCCACCGCGGAACAAAAAGGGTTGACAAGGGGAGGCAGGGTTGGTAAGCTCGTAAGGTTCCCCAAAACGAAGGTTGTTTGGGGGCGCTGCTCGGCGAGATTGGCAGCCCGAAAGAAAAGGGTTGACAGGGTAGGCGAGCAAGGGTAACATCAGAAGGTTCCCTTACGAACGGTGGTTAGGGAGCGAGTCGCGAAAGTGGCGACGTTCTGGTCGGTTCTTTGAAAACTAGATAGTGCGTGCAAGCACACACAGTATCCGATGAGGTCTCGCCGAAGCGCGCAAGCGCGGAGGCGGACGGAGTCGGAACACAACCCGTCGAGTATCAGCCCGCGGGCGTCTGGCTGGAGCGCGCGTAAGCGCGCGAAAGCTGACGAAACCGTGGCAATTCGACAATCCGATACAACGCAGCAGAGCCAAAAGTTCTCGCGTTGAAGCGTTTGCTGAAGGCGGCCGCAAGGCTGCTGGAGGCGACAATCTTTAACATGAGAGTTTGATCCTGGCTCAGAATCAACGCTGGCGGCGTGCCTAACACATGCAAGTCGAACGCGAAAGGGGCTTCGGCCCCAAGTAGAGTGGCAAACGGGTGAGTAACACGTGGGTGACCTGCCTTCGAGTGGGGGATAACGTCTCGAAAGGGACGCTAATACCGCATAACATCCTGCCTTTAAACAGGTGGAGATCAAAGCCGGGGACCGCAAGGCCTGGCGCTTGGAGAGGGGCCCGCGCCGGATTAGCTAGTTGGTGAGGTAACGGCCCACCAAGGCGACGATCCGTAGCCGGCCTGAGAGGGCGGACGGCCACACTGGGACTGAGACACGGCCCAGACTCCTACGGGAGGCAGCAGTGGGGAATTGTTCGCAATGGGCGCAAGCCTGACGACGCAACGCCGCGTGGAGGACGAAGATTTTCGGATCGTAAACTCCTGTCGAGCGGGACGAACGGCCCGGGACCTAACACGTCTTGGGAGTGACGGTACCGCTAAAGGAAGCCCCGGCTAACTCCGTGCCAGCAGCCGCGGTAATACGGGGGGGGCAAGCGTTGTTCGGAATTACTGGGCGTAAAGGGCGCGTAGGCGGCCTACTAAGTCAGACGTGAAATCCCTCGGCTCAACCGGGGAACTGCGTCTGATACTGGAAGGCTTGAATTCGGGAGAGGGATGCGGAATTCCAGGTGTAGCGGTGAAATGCGTAGATATCTGGAGGAACACCGGTGGCGAAGGCGGCATCCTGGACCGATATTGACGCTGAGGCGCGAAAGCCAGGGGAGCAAACGGGATTAGATACCCCGGTAGTCCTGGCCCTAAACGATGAATGCTTGGTGTGGCGGGTATCGATCCCTGCCGTGCCGGAGCTAACGCGTTAAGCATTCCGCCTGGGGAGTACGGTCGCAAGGCTGAAACTCAAAGGAATTGACGGGGGCCCGCACAAGCGGTGGAGCATGTGGTTCAATTCGACGCAACGCGAAGAACCTTACCCAGGCTTGAACTGGAAGTGACATTCGGTGAAAGCCGACTTCCGCAAGGACACTTCTAGAGGTGCTGCATGGCTGTCGTCAGCTCGTGTCGTGAGATGTTGGGTTAAGTCCCGCAACGAGCGCAACCCTCGTTCTCTGTTGCCATCAGGTTATGCTGGGCACTCTGAGGAGACTGCCGGTGATAAACCGGAGGAAGGTGGGGATGACGTCAAGTCAGCATGGCCTTTATGTCTGGGGCTACACACGTGCTACAATGGCCGGTACAAACCGCTGCGATCCCGCGAGGGGGAGCTAATCGGAGAAAGCCGGTCTCAGTTCGGATTGCAGGCTGCAACCCGCCTGCATGAAGTTGGAATCGCTAGTAATCGCAGATCAGCAGGCTGCGGTGAATACGTTCCCGGGCCTTGTACACACCGCCCGTCACATCACGAAAGCCGGCTGTACTAGAAGTTGCTGAGCTAACCCGCAAGGGAGGCAGGTACCTAAGGTATGGTCGGTGATTGGGGTGAAGTCGTAACAAGGTAGCTGTAGGAGAACCTGTGGCTGGATCACCTCCTTTCTAGAGTACGCTTGACGTTCGAGGTTCGGAGTTCTGGGTTCGCCCAGGGCCGAGAGCCGAGAGCGGAGAGCCTCTCGAGATCGATCTGGTACTCAGGGTTGTCGTTGGTTTGCACGCCTATCTAGTTTTGAGAGAATCGGCCGAGTCATTGGGGCCTTGGGCCCTGGCGGCCGTGGGAGAGATACAGGGCTCAGGGGCCTGTAGCTCAGCTGGTTAGAGCACACGCTTGATAAGCGTGGGGTCACTAGTTCGAATCTAGTCAGGCCCACCAACTTTGGAGTGGCTGTTGCGAATTGAATAGCGTGCGGTGAGCACGTCGAGACGGATTCCCTTCCTATCGATCTCACCTCGCGCCACGCAAGCAGACAACCGAGTTCGGGGAATTAGCTCAGCTGGGAGAGCGCCTGGTTTGCAACCAGGAGGTCACCGGTTCGAGCCCGGTATTCTCCACCAAGCTTTGAGCCCGCCAGACCAGCGGCGGACGTTCTTTGACAACTGAATATCCTGCAAACGGTAGTTTCTGACAAAGCACACGCAGTGCGATCTCTGATTTCTTGGTGTTCGCGGGCGACCGCGGATGTGAAGAAATCGGGTTCTTATGGTCAAGCTACTAAGGGCGTACGGTGAATGCCTTGGCGCCAGAAGTCGATGAAGGACGTGGTAAGCTGCGATAAGCTTCGGTGAGCCGCAAACAGGCTTCGACCCGGAGATTTCCGAATGGGGAAACCCACCCTGGTTAATACCGGGGTATCCCACGCTGAATACATAGGCGTGTGGAAGGCAACGCGGGGAAGTGAACCATCTCAGTACCCGCAGGAAGAGAAATCAAACGAGATTCCGCTAGTAGCGGCGAGCGAACGCGGACATAGCCCAAACCTCTGTGCTTGCACAGTGGGGTTGTAGGGCCTGCCGGGCCGCAAGGCCGGCGAGTTACCAACCAGTTTGCTAGTCGAACGCTCTGGAACGAGCGGCCATAGAGGGTGACAGCCCCGTAGGCGAAAGCATGCTGGCTCGCTGGGTAGGTTCCTGAGTACCGCGGGACACGAGAAATCCCGTGGGAATCCGGGAGGACCATCTTCCAAGGCTAAATACTCTCTGGCGACCGATAGTGAACCAGTACCGTGAGGGAAAGGTGAAAAGCACCCCTGTGAGGGGAGTGAAATAGTACCTGAAACCGTATGCCTACAAGCAGCGGGAGGGCGTTTGCCTGGAGCTTGCTCCGGGTGTTGCCTGACCGCGTGCCTTTTGCATAATGAGCCGGCTAGTTATTCTCAGTGGCAAGGTTAAGCGTAAGCGAGCCGTAGCGAAAGCGAGTCCGAAATGGGCGTTTAGTCGCTGGGAATAGACGCGAAGCGAGGTGATCTACCCTTGGCCAGGGTGAAGCGCGGGTAACACCGCGTGGAGGCCCGAACTAGTGTTGGTTGAAAACAACTTGGATGAGCTGAGGGTAGGAGTGAAAGGCCAATCAAACCTCGTGATTGCCCGTTCTCCTCGAAATATCTTTAGGGATAGCCTCGGGAGGTCGGCGTTGGTGGTAGAGATCTGAATGGACTAAGGGGCTTACCAGCTTACTGAATCCAACCAAACTTCGAATGCCAACGACACGTATCCCGGGAGTCAGACGGTGGGGGCTAAGCTTCATCGTCGAAAGGGAAACAGCCCAGACTACCGGCTAAGGTCCCAAAATCTGTGCTAAGTGGTAAAGGATCTGGAGACACTCAGACAACCAGGAGGTTGGCTTAGAAGCAGCCATCCTTTAAAGAAAGCGTAATAGCTCACTGGTCAAGTGGCTCCGGGCCGACAATATAACGGGGCTCAAGCACAGTACCGAAGCCGTAGATTGGAGCAACCTTCGGGTTGCACAGTGGTAGAGGAGCGTTCTCACAGCAGTGAAGCCAGACCGTAAGGACTGGTGGAGTGGTGAGAAGTGACCCTGCCGGCATAAGTAGCGAGAAGAGAGGCGAGAATCCTCTCCGCCGTAAGCCTAAGGTTTCCTGAGGAAGGTTCGTCCGCTCAGGGTTAGTCGGGTCCTAACGCGAGGCCGAAAGGCGTAGCGGATGGATATCGGGTTAATATTCCCGAACTACCTGGAAAACGTTATCACCGATGGGGGGACGCAGGAGGCTAACCGGGCCCACGATTGGAAGTGTGGGTTCAGGCATGTAGGGGGATCCGCCAGGTAAATCCGGTGGGTCACATTCCCTGAGGTGCCATGGCGAAGCGCGCAAGCGCTACAAAGCCGGTCACGCCACGCTGCCGAGAAAAGCCTCTAGGGAGTATTCCAGGTACCCGTACCGCAAACCGACACAGGTAGGCGAGGAGAAAATCCTCAGGCGCAAGTGAGAACCCTCGTTTAGGAACTCGGCAAACTCGCCCCGTAACTTCGGAAGAAGGGGTGCTCCATTAACGTCAGCCGGTTCGCCCGGCGAAGCGTGAAGGAGTTGCAATAAAGAGGCCCAGGCGACTGTTTACTAAAAACACAGGGCTCTGCTAAGTCGAATACGACGTATAGGGCCTGACGCCTGCCCGGTGCCGGAAGGTTAAAGGGAGCGGTTAGCCGCAAGGCGAAGCTGCGAACTGAAGCCCCGGTAAACGGCGGCCGTAACTATAACGGTCCTAAGGTAGCGAAATTCCTTGTCGGGTAAGTTCCGACCTGCACGAATGGCGTAACGATCTGGGCGCTGTCTCAACGAGGGGCACTGCGAATTTGTGGTTCCGGTGAAGACGCCGGATACCCGTGGCTAGACGGAAAGACCCCGTGCACCTTTACTACAACCTAGTAGTGAATGCTGACGCATTATGCGCAGGATAGGTGGGAGACTTTGAACCGGGCTTTTTGGGGTCCGGGGAGTCAACGGTGAGATACCACCCTTACTGCTTCGGCGTTCTAACCTCGTTCTGTTATCCAGAACAGGGACACTGCTAGGCGGGTAGTTTGACTGGGGCGGTCGCCTCCTAAACTGTAACGGAGGCGCGCGAAGGTTCGCTCAGGCTGTTTGGAAATCAGCCGTAGAGTGCAAAGGCATAAGCGAGCTTGACTGCGAGACCTACAAGTCGAGCAGGTGGGAAACCAGGCCTTAGTGATCCGGTGGTTCCGCATGGAAGGGCCATCGCTCAACGGATAAAAGGTACGCCGGGGATAACAGGCTGATCTGAGCCAAGAGTTCACATCGACGCTCAGGTTTGGCACCTCGATGTCGGCTCATCGCATCCTGGAGCTGTAGCAGGTTCCAAGGGTCCGGCTGTTCGCCGGTTAAAGCGGTACGTGAGCTGGGTTTAGAACGTCGCGAGACAGTTCGGTCCCTATCTGCCATGGGCGCAGGAGATTTGCGGGGGGCTGTCCTTAGTACGAGAGGACCGGGATGGACGCACCTCTAGTGTACCAGTTATCCTGCCAAGGGTAGCGCTGGGTAGCTACGTGCGGAAGGGAGAAACGCTGAAGGCATCTAAGCGTGAAACCCTCCCCAAGATGAGATCTCCCGAGCCGTAAGGCTCCTAAAGGCTCCTGGAAGACTACCAGGTGATAGGCCAGGTGTGTAAGGATGGCGACATCCTAAGCTAACTGGTACTAATCAGCCGTGAGGCTTGACCATAAATATTTCGATCGCATCAGCACGTGCGGCGTTCGAAACTACCGTTTGTAGGGTATTCAGTTGTCACCCGATCTTTTACAAGTTTGAATCGCCCCGCGTCTCAGGCGCGTATGTCGCCGAGCACGACGTAAGTCTGCGGGGCCGTTCAAAGAGTTTCCCGGTGGTCATAGGGGTAGGGTCACACCCGTTCCCATTCCGAACACGGAAGTTAAGCCTACCACCGCCGATGGTACTGCAGGGGTAGCTCTGTGGGAGAGTAGGTCGCTGCCGGGGATATACCAAAGGCCGCCTGTCGCTTCGCGATAGGCGGCCTTTCTCTTGTACGCGGCGACCTGTGTGCCTGAGCCTCGCTTCCCGGGCAACGCCACTTCGGGTGGCGTTGCCAGAAGAGTCAGCCTTCCCCAGATTTCGACCCGCTACAGCGGCGTCCCCCTCCCGACCGACGCGAACGGCCACTCACGCCGATCGAAGGCACGGACATCGGTCGACCACCACCCTGCGCCGCCCGCCGCCCCGAACCGATACTTCTTGGGGGGCTGCGTTCGGCCGCGGTCCGAATCGGCAGTTGAGGACCGTACTGACGTGGGAGGAGCCGTGATCATCAGCAGAACGCCCTACCGCATCTCGTTCTTCGGCGGGGGCACCGACTATCCGGAGTGGTACCGCGAACACGGCGGCGAAGTCCTCGCGACGACCATCGACAAGTACTGCTACATCACCTGCCGCTACCTGCCACCGTTCTTCCAGCATCGAATCCGCCTCGTCTATTCGAAGATCGAAGACGCCCAGACTGTCGCAGAGATCCAACATCCCGCCGTGCGCGCCGTACTCACGCACCTCGCGATCAACCGCGGCCTGGAAATCCACCATGACGGTGACCTTCCCGCGCGCAGCGGCATCGGGTCGAGTTCATCGTTCACAGTAGGCCTGCTGAACGCAGTGCATGCGTTGCACGGGCGCATGGTCGGGAAACGACAGCTCGCCCTCGACGCCATTTACCTCGAGCAGGAGGTCCTCAAGGAGAACGTCGGCTCTCAGGACCAGGTATTGGCCGCGCACGGCGGGTTCAATCACATCGAGTTCCACCCGGACGGCCAGATCTCCGTCCACCCGGTCACGCTCACGCCACATCGGATCCGCGAGCTGAACAACCACCTGATGTTGTTCTACACGGGAATCGCCCGGACGTCCTCCGACGTCGCCGCCACGTTCCTGGGCAGTCTCGACAGCCGCCGCCGTCCTCTCCGGATCATGCGGGACCTGGTCTCGGAAGGGCTGAGCGTCCTCGGCGCCGGCGGTGACATCGAGACCTTCGGCCGCTTGCTCCACGAACTCTGGCAGGTGAAGAAGGGGCTGAGTGACCGCGTCTCCTCGACCGAGGTCGATGGCCTGTACGAGTCAGCTCGCGCTGCTGGCGCCATCGGCGGCAAGCTGACAGGCGCCGGCGGGGGCGGCTTCCTGCTTCTCTTCGTCCCGCCGGACCGGCGTCAGTCCGTTCGACAGGCGCTCGAGCGCCTCATCCACGTGCCGTTCGCCTTCGAGTCGTCCGGGAGCCAGATCATCTTCTTCGACCCGGAAGCCGACTACGCGGCCGAGGAGCAGATGCGCGCCGGCCAGCTGATTACTCCCTTCCGATCGGTCGATGCCGCATCCGTACTGTGACTGGGGTGGAGATGGCGTTCAATTGGCCGTTGATGTCGAACAACGTCACCCGCGAGGATCTCCAGGCCCTCACCGTCTATCTGGCGGGCGAGAACCCGATGATCACGCAGGCGGGTCAGGTCAGGGCCTTCGAGCAGGAATGGGCCGCATGGCTCGGCGTCAAGCACAGCGTCATGGTGAACTCGGGGGCCTCCGCCAACCTCGTCACGATGGCCGCCGTTCGCGAGTGTTTCGGCGACGGCGAAGTGATCGTGCCGACGCTGACGTGGATCTCCGATATCGCCTCGGTGCTCCATGCCGGCCTGGCGCCGGTCTTTGTCGACATCAACCCGCGCACGCTCGGCATGGACACCGACTGCGTACTCACCGCGCTGACGCCGCGGACGCGCGCTGTCTTCCTGACTCACGTCCTCGGGTTCAACGCGCTCGGTGATCGCCTGCTGGACGAGCTGCGGGCACGCGGGATTGCGCTCGTCGAAGACGTGTGCGAGTCGCACGGCGCGACATTCCGAGGCAGGAAGCTGGGGACCTTCGGGCTCGTGTCCAACTTCTCCTTCTACTACGCGCACCACCTGACCACCGGAGAGGGCGGGATGGTGTGCACCAACGACGACCGAATCTTCGACATCGTCCGCATGTACCGGTCTCACGGCCTCGTGCGGGAATCCGTTTCGGCCGAGACCCGCGGCGCCTACGAACAACGACACCCCGACCTGAACCCGGAGTTCATCTTCGCATACCCGGCGTACAACGTCCGCAGCACGGAACTGAACGCCGTCATCGGGCGGTCCCAGCTCCCGCGCCTCGACGGAAACAACGACCAGCGTCGCGAGAACTTTCGAGCCTTCCTCGCCCAGCTCGACACCCGCTGGTTCCAAACGGATTTCGACGCGGAGGGCAGCTGCAACTATGCCTTCACCCTCGTGCTCCGCCAGCCCGACGCCGGCCTGCGCGACCGCGTCGAACGGGCGCTTCGCGACAACGGGATCGAGTTCAGGCGTGGAACGTCCGGGGGTGGAAACCAGCTGCGTCAGCCCTATCTGCGTCGCCTGTACCCGGAGATCGATCCGGCATCCTTCCCGAATGTCGACCATGTTCACTTCTACGGCTGGTATATCGGAAACTATCCTGGTCTCCCGGCGGCGTGGATCGCGGATCTTTGCCGCCTGCTGAACGACACAGCGTCCGGGACCAGGTAATCGACCTCCAGGGATCGGGGGCTTTCGACCATGACCAATGTGCTCGTCACCGGCGGCGCCGGGTACCTCGGCAGCGTTCTCGTCCCTGCGCTTCTCGACCGCGGCTTTGCCGTGACGGTGCTCGACAGCTTCATGTGGCACCAGACGAGTCTCG